>CAIQPA010000575.1 GCA_903873545.1 uncultured delta proteobacterium | reverse complement strand
GACCAGACCGCATCAAAGCTGAGCGTCTCGTCGCTGGCTGCCAGCGTTGCAGCGATGGAGCGCGCGAGTGCGCTGACCTCTGCGGCGAGCCCCGCGCGCGCCACCAGGGCCGTGGCCATCCCCGGGGCGTCCGAGGCGCCGCGGCGGAGCGCGAGTTGGAGGCGTTCGAGCGAGAGCCGGCCTTCCGGGTCTCCATCCTCGAGACCAATCGCGGTGGCGAGCGCAGCTTCGAGCGGACCGAAGTCACCGAAGCTGGCGGCGTGATCCCGGAGGAGTCCGATCGCCTCGCCGTCGGTCGGCCGGATGCGGCAGGCCGCGGAAGCGCGCGCGACGGCGAGGTCGGGACGGCCGAGCGTGCGGTCGTAGTGACGGGCGAGCGCCATGAGCGCATCGAACCGTTCGGTGGCCGACAGCCCGGCGAGTTCGGCGAGGGCCTCGAGTGCGACGACCTCCGCGACGGTGCTCCCGGTCGCACGGGCGATGGCGACGATTTCGCGCCAGAGCGCGGCCTCTTCGGGCAGGCGCTCTGCTGCGGCCTGCAGCAGCGCCTGGGCCTCGTCCGATGCACCTGCGCCGGCGAGGTGTCGCGCGACCGCAAGTGTGGCGGCTGCATCATCGGGGTAGCGCGAGGCTGTGCGGCGGAGCAGGTGCAACTTCTGCTCGGCGCTGCCCGCTGCCTCGACAGCCGCTTCGACCTCCGCGGCGAATTCGGCGTCGTTCGGGCTCCGGTCGAGCAGGCCGACGGCGAGCGAGAGGGCGTAGGGGTGGCGCCAACCCAGTGCTGCGATGGAGAGCCGGAGCCAGCGCTCGACGAGGTGTGCCTCGGCATTGGCTGCGAGGTGCTGTTCGAGCAGGGCGAGCATCTCGACCGCTTCGGGCGCCTGCGCGAGCGAGGCGAGCGAGGTCGGGACTTCGGGCGCCTCTGCGTCGAGGAGGAAGAGGGCTGCGGTGGCGCCCCAGGCGGCGCGATGGTCTCCCGTCCAGCCGGCAGCGTTCTGCAGCCGGATGCGTGCCAGGGCCGCAGCCTTCTCGGGCGTGGTGGCGCAAGAGATCTGGGCATCGATGAGCGCAAAGGCGCGTTGCCCATCGCCGCGCTGCAGGGCGAGTTCCCGCGACCGCTCCCATGCCTCGTCGAGCGCCGGAGCGGCCTCGAAGCAGCGCTGCCATGCGGCCTCCGCCTCCGCGTCTGCTGTGGTCTCAAGCGTTCGCGCAATCGCGACGAGATGCTCAATCCGTGCATCCGGCTCGGAGAGCCTATCGGCGAGGAACCGGTGCATGGCGAGCCGTGCCGGCCGCTGGTCATCGCCCTGCAGGAGTCCAAGAAGACGCTGGGCTACCGTGAGCTGCACCGTAGGCTGTTCGAGGAGCCTGTAGAGTTGTTCGATGGCGAGATGCCGCGTCGCCTCCATCTCTGCCAACTGCGCAGCCTCGACAAACCGCTCCATCGCAGACTGTGGCGTGGAGAGTCCGCGCTGCTCCATCTCGCCGAGCTCCAGCAGGAGCGAAGCGCGGGCCTCGGGCGCGAGGACAGCGGGGAGCCGTTCGAGCGAGAGACGGTAGAGCGTGGCCCAGTCGCCGAGCGAACCGGCGAGGCTGCGCCGGTCGGCGAGCAGCTCGTCGCGAAGGGTCCCGGTCGAGCGCTCAATCGCAGTATCTAGCAGCGCCGCGGCGCGGGCGCGGACACCCGTGTCGAGCAGGGTTGCGCGACGGATGAGATCCAGCGAGCGGCCGGGCGATGCGGCCTGCTCGACCGCAATGCTGGCGGCGTGGAGCAGGAGCTGCGCCGCGGCGACGGGCTGCTCGGTTGCCTCTGCCTCCTCCTCGAGGCGGTCCATCGCCTCGTCCCAGCGCTCGAGCAGCTCGGCGCGCTGCCGCAGCAGCAAGAGGGTGGGGAGGGCCTTGGGCGCAGAACGCTCCAGGGCGTCGAGCGCCTCGCTCGTAGCGTTGGAACTGATACCGGTCTGGTGCCAGAGCAGCCGCGCGATGGCGGCCGCGTGCTCCAACTCGCCGGCCGCGGCATGAAGTCCGATGAGCTCGACGCCGGCCTCGATGCTTTCGGGCGAGGGCGCGGCGAGATCGCGCTCCCATCGCCGCGTGAGCCAGGCGAGGAGCCGCTCCTGCTGCATGGAGAGGCGCAGGGCAGACTCGTAGGTGGCCTCAATGTCGGATGCGTCCGGGGCATCGAGCCGCAGTTCGAGTTCGAGGGCACAGCGGAGCGCTTCGCTCCGACGGAGCATGATGAGCTGCTCCCAGGCCTCCGCGAGCAGCGGAAGGCAGCCGGCTCGGTCGGCCTCCGCTACGGCCATCTCGGCGCGCGAGATATCG
>CAIQPA010000574.1 GCA_903873545.1 uncultured delta proteobacterium | reverse complement strand
GCGCGACCGTGCAGGTCGGCGAGCCGCTCCTCGCCCTCTCGAGCAGCCCCGGCGGTGCAGTCGTAGCCCCGCCCCCTCCGCCGCCTGCTGTTGCTGCTCCCGCACCCGTCGCTGCGCCCGTGGCAGCAACGGCGCCCGTTGCTGCGCCCATTGCTGCGCCCGCCCCTGTCGCAACTCCCGCGCCGGCAGCGCCCGTCGCAGCCTCCGGCGAGGCCATCCCCATGCCCGCGCTCGGCGAGAGCGTCGTCGAGGGAATCATCGTAAAGTGGTTCGTCAGCGTCGGCGACTTCGTGAAGGCCGGCAGCAACCTCGTTGAGGTCGAGACCGACAAGGCCAACGCCGAGGTCACCGCGCCCAAGGACGGCTATGTGACTGCCATCCTCGCGCAGCCGGGCACGACCGTGAAGGTCGGCGGCTCCCTCCTCTCCATGGCCGACTCTCTCTCCGCGCCAGTCGCTGCTGCCGCACCCGCGCCTATTGCTGCACCCGCACCCGTCGCTGCACCCACACCTGCAGCAGCGGCACCCATCGCCTCGCCTGCGCCTGTCGCTGCACCCGCACCCGTCGCGGCCTTTGTGCCGCTGGTGGCTGCCTCCACAACACCGCCGTGGGACCTCGGCAACGGCATCGCCGCGCCCGTCGCTGGCCCCGTTGTGGCGCTGCCCCTCGGGGCGGCCGTAGCGGCCCCTGCACCCGTTGCGGCACCTGCAGCAGCACCTGCGCCGGAGCCACGCACAGGTGCCTATGGCGCGCCGATCGGCACCAAGTACTTCAAGCCGCCCGTCATCACGGTCGGCCCGGACGACGAGGCTGTACCCTTCAACCGTCGCCGCGGCATCACTGCCGAGCACATGGTCTACTCCAAGCATGTCTCGCCGCAGGTCCCCTGCGTCGCAGAGCTGGACATGTCGGCCATCACGGCGCTCCGCCTCAAGCACAAGGATGCGCTCGCCAAGCAGGGCATCCCGCTCACGCTCCTCGCCTTCGTCCTCAAGGCCACCTGCGTCGCGCTCCGCGAATACAAGAGCCTCAACGCCAGCGTCGGCATCGACCAGACCATCTTCCGCGGCCATGTGAACCTCGGCGTCGCCGTCGAGACCGAGGAGGGCCTCGTTGTCCCGGTCATCCGCGACGCCGACAAGCTCTCCGTCGGCGGCCTCGCGAAGGCCGTCAAAGAGTTCGCTGAGAAGGCCCGCGACCGGAAGATCACCGCAGACGACCTCGCCGGCGGCACCTTCACGGTCAGCAATCCGGGCCGCAAGGGCAACCTCTTTGGCGCCGCCATCATCAACCAGCCCCAGGCCGGCATCCTCCGCATGGGCGAGATCGTGAAGCGGGCCATGGTCAAAGAGACCGAGCAGGGCGACGTCATCTCCATCCGGCCGATGATGTACCTCACGCTCACCTACGACCACCGCATCATCGATGGCGTGACAGGCAACGCCTTCCTCTATCGGGTGCGCGAGCTGGTCGAGACGGGCAAGTTCGACCTCACCTAGCCCGGCTGCCTAGAGCGAGCGGAAGGCCGCCATCGGGTCCACAGGCTGCTCCTTCGTCGCGATGTTCGGCTTGGCTCCGCGCAGCGTATCGACCGCCTCGGTGAGGCCGTCGAGCGTCAGCGGGAACATGGGGAAGACCGTCCGGACGGTCTTGATCGTCGGCGCACCCCAGACACGCTCCGACTCCGGGTTGAGCCAGACGGAGGCCGGGCAGCGCTGCCGCAGCCGCTGCAGCCACTGCAGCCCCGTCTCCTCGTTCCGCGCCCCGTAGTTGATGATGCCACCGCGCTGCGTGAGCTCGTAGGGGTGCATGTAGGCGTCGCCGACGAGGATGACGCACCAGCGCTCATCGACCTCCTTCAGCACCTCCGCCGTCGGGCGGCCCTTGAGCTGCGACATGTCGGAGTAGAGCCGGTCGTAGGGGCAGTTGTGAAAGTAGTAGTGCTTGAAGGCCTTGAAGTGGGTCGAGGCATGCGCGGCGGAGAAGAGCTTCTCACAGAGCGCCGCATGGGGATCCATCGAGCCGCCCACATCCATCAGGAGCAGGACGCGGAGCCGGTTGCGGCGGGGCGGCCCCATCACAATCTCGATCTCGCCGCCGTTACGGGCGCTCTGGTCGATGGTCTTCTCGAGGTCGAGTTCGTGGGCCTGATCGTCGCTGCTCAGTCGCCGCAATCGTCGCAGCGCCGACCCCATCTGGCGGGTGTCGAGGACAATGTCGCTACGCAGGTTGCGGTAGCGCCGATCGCCGGCCACCTTGACCGCCGTCCGGCCTCCCCCGCTGCCGCCAACGCGGATGCCTTGCGGGTTGCTGCCGCCGTTTCCGAACGGCGAAACGCCGCCCGTCCCAACCCAGTGGCGACCCCCATCGTGCCGCTCCTTCTGCTCCGCGAGCCGCTTCTCAAACTGCTCGTAGAGTGTCTCGAGATCCATGTGCGGGATCTGCTCCCGCTCCGCCTCGGTGAGTTCGCGCGGAAGCTGGGGATCGCTCAACCAGGAGAGCAACTCGTCGGTAAGATCGAACTGCCTATCGACCCCTTCGAAGAACTCGGCGAAGGCTCGGTCGTAGGTGTCGAACAGGCTCTCACGCTTCACCACCATCGCCCGCGCGAGGTGGTAGAAGACGCCGAGGCTAGCCCGCGCATGTCCGCGCGAGAGGGCCTCCATGAGCGCGAGCCACTCGGTCGGCGTCACGCGGATGCCGTGGCCCCGCAGGTGGTAGAGGAAGTCGACAAACATGGCCTAGAAGCCGGGTCGGCGCGGCCTTGATGCGGCCCGCTTCACCAGCTCCACATCGGTCTCACGCTTGAGCAGCACGCCCAGAAAGGGGAGCTCCGCGGTGATGCGTTCTGCGCTGATGCCGGCCCGGCGCAGCGCCGCGATCCAGTCCACCAGCTCGCTGGTCGAGGGCCGCTTGCGGAGCTCCGGAAGGTCGCGGATCCAGAAGAAGCGGGTGAGGACTTCGTCGAGCAGCGCCTTCTCCACATCGGGGTGGTGCACATGGACAATATCGCGCATGAAGTCGGGCGTCGGGAAGTCGATGAAGTGGAAGACGCAGCGGCGCAGAAAGGCGTCGGGCAGCTCCTT
>CAIQPA010000573.1 GCA_903873545.1 uncultured delta proteobacterium | reverse complement strand
GTCACGGCAAGCTTTGGTGTCGTCGAGGCAACCGGCGGTGCCACCATCGAGCAGCTCATCCAGATGGCCGACGCCGCGCTCTACCGCGCCAAGCACAACGGCCGGAATCGGGTCGAGAGCGGACCTCTCTGAATCTGGGCGCGCTGCGCCGCTACGCTTGCCCTGCGCGCAGGACTGCGACAAATGCAGTTCCATCTCTCGCATGGAGCAACCAGATGCAGCGCCGCACCTTCCTCAAGACCCTCCTCGTCTCTGCCGGCGCCCTCTCGGGACTCGCCGCCTGTGCAGACGACAGCACCAACACCGATACCGACACCGGCTCAGGCAGCGGCTCCGGCGATGGCAGCGGCTCCGGAGCAGACACCACGCCGACGCCCCTCATCATCGTCGCGGCGCCCGCACTCTTCCCGCAGTCGGTGGCCTCCGGCGACCCCCGGCCCGGCAGCGTCATCCTCTGGACCCGCATCATCGAAGGTGACGCCTCCTCCGACACCGCACTCGAACTCGAGGTCGCCACGGATGAGGCCTTCGCCAACATCGTCCCGCTCGAAGGCACCACCTCCAAGCAGCTCACCGCGCTCGCCGACCACGACCACTGCGTGAAGGTCCGGGTCACCGACCTCAGCCCCGCCAGCAGCTACTTCTACCGCTTCTCCGTGGTCCGCGACGGCGAGCGCCGCGTGAGCAAGACCGGCCGCACCCGGACGGCGCCTGCAGCCGATGCCGACACCGCCGTCCGCTTCGCCTTCGTCTCCTGCCAGGACTTCGCCGGCAAGTACTACAACACCTACGCCCGCCTGAACCGCGAGGAGCTCGACTTCGTCATCCACCTCGGCGACTACATCTACGAGACCTCTGCCGACCCCGCCTTCCAGGCGAGCTCGCCCGATCGCTCCATCACCTTCGACGACCGCGAAGGCTCCATCCTCTTCAACGCCGGCACAGAGGGCGAATTCGGGGCCGCCTCGAGCCTCGACAACTACCGCCAACTCTACCGCACCTATCGCTCCGACGCCGACCTGCAGCAGGCCCACGAGCGCTTCCCCTTCCTCGTCATCTGGGACGACCACGAGTTCTCCGACGACTGCCACGGCGCCACCGCCACCTACTACGACGGCCGCCAGGACGAGCGCAGCGTGGAGCGCCGCATGCGGGCCAACCAGGCTTGGTGGGAGTACCAGCCGGTGGACTACGAAGACCGCCCCGACTTCGTCTACGACAGCGCCGCCGCATGGCCGGAAGACCTCCGCATCTACCGGCGCCTCCGCTTCGGCCGCCACATGGAGCTCTCGCTCACCGACCTCCGCACCTACCGCAGCGACCACCTCATCGCCGAAGACGGCTACCCCGGCCAGGTGCTGGTCACCGCCGACCAACTCGCAGCCGCAGGCGCAGCACCAGACTTCGCCAGCCCCTACGCAGACATCGCCACCTTCGCAGGCGGCCGCTTCCTCCCCTTCCTGCAGTCGCTCGCAACCGATGGCGGCTACCCCATCGACCGCGTCACCGGCCTCATCAGCATCGACTACCTGCAGGGCCGCATCACCGCGAACGCCGGCCGCGTCGACCTCCCCATCCCGCCCAATGCCGACGAGCTGGCCGGCCTGCCCCGCGGCCTCGCCATCCACCACACCGGCAAGACCGGACTCTTCAGCCAGATCGGCGCCCGCTACCTTGCCCGCAAGGAGCCCTACCTCCTCATCAGCGACCTGCTCTACCGCGCCGCGCCGGAGGCCGAACAGGCGCTCGGCAGCACCCAGGAGCAGTGGCTCGTCGACGGTCTCTCCGGCTCCGACGCCTCCTGGAAGGTCTGGGCCAACTCCTTCACGCTGCAGCAGCGCGTCGTGGATGTAACCAGCTTCCGGCTCCCCGACGACTTCAAGCAGAAGTTCCTCCTCTCCGTCGAAGACTGGGACGGCATGCCGTCGCGCCGCGCCGCGCTGGTCGAGCGGCTCGGCTCCGTTTCCAACCTGGTCGCCATCACGGGCGACATCCATGCCTTCTTCGCTGGCACCCTGCCCAAGGCCGACGGCAGCGCCGCGCTCGTCGAGTATGTGGGCTCGTCGCTCTCCTCGGGCACCTACAAGACCCTGCTCGTGAAGACGGCCTCCGCGGATGAGACGCTCCGCGACGCCGGCGCCGCAGCCCTCGCGCTGCTCGTCGAAGAGCTGCTCGTCTCCCCCGAGACCAAGCCCAACCCCCACCTCGCGCTGGCCGACATCGACCGCAACGGCTTCTCCATCGCCACGGTCTCCGCTGCCAGCTTCGACGTGGACTTCTACGCCATCGCCGAGCGCGCTGCCTCGGCCCGCCTTACCGACGCGGAGCTCGACGCAGCCTTCGAGGTCACCCGCATGCAGACACGCACGGGCGACGCCTCCGTCTGGCGCGACTTCGAGGGCGCGTGGAAGCGCTGGAACCCCGCCACCTTCGCCTGGGAGGCGTAGGCCCGCACCACGCGGCACTGCGCAAAGGCTGAGCCCGGCTACTCCATCCCTAGCGTCCGCGTGGTCCGCGACCGCTCCGCGTTGGCCGCCGCGCCGCCCGTGCCGAACCAGTCGTCCACCGCCGGCACCGTGAAACCGAACCAGCGCCGCTCCGACTTGTAGTGGTGCAACCGATGGCGGCGCACCACCTGTGCCTGCCACCGCAACGAGGGGGCGTAGTCGGTGTGGGCGAT
>CAIQPA010000572.1 GCA_903873545.1 uncultured delta proteobacterium | reverse complement strand
TCTTCCCCGGCGATACGCTGACCTTCTCGGGCAGCATCGCCAAGCTCCACGAGGTGGAGGGCGAGCGGTTCGCAGAGGTCGAGATGGTCTGCACCAAGCAGACGGGCGCGGTTGCTGTGCAGGCCTGGGCTACCTTCTCGTTCGGAAAGGCCTCGTGAGCGGCTTTGCCGGCGCGCGGGTGCTCGTCACGGGCGGTACGCGTGGCATCGGGCGTGGCATTGCCCATGCCTTTGAACAGGCCGGCGCGACGGTCTTTGTCTGCGGCCGCAAGCCGCCGACGGAGCCGCTCCACAACCTCCGCTTCTTGCAGGCCGACATCCGCGACGCCGACCAGGTGACGGCGATGATAGAGCGGCTGGTTGCAGAGGCCGGCGGCATCGATGTGGTGGTCAACAACGCGGGCGGTTCGCCGCCGGCCGATGCGGCGACCGCGAGTGCCCGGTTCTCTGCGGCGATCATCGCGCTGAACCTGACGGCGCCGCTGTTGGTGAGCCAGGCCGCCAACGCGGTGATGCAGAAGCAGGAGAAGGGCGGCTCGATCATCAACATCTGCAGCGTGAGCGGGCTGCGCCCGTCGCCCGGCACGGCTGCCTACGGCGCCGCAAAGGCGGGGCTGCTCAACCTCACCCAGTCGCTCGCGGTGGAGTGGGCGCCCAAGGTGCGGCTCAACGCGGTTACGCCGGGCCTCATCGCCACCGAGCTTTCCGACATGCACTACGGCAGCCCCGAGGCGCAGGCCCGCGTTGCTGCGACCGTTCCGGCCGGGCGGCTCGGCCTCCCCGCAGACATCGCCGCGGCGGTCCTCTTTTTGGCCTCAGCAGAGGCCTCCTATGTCTCCGGCGCAAACCTCGTCGTCCATGGCGGCGGCGAGAAGCCGGCCTTCCTCGACGCTGCGGCGTCGTAATCTCAGCGGAGTTCGCGATGGCGCGGTTGTGTGAAGAGAGAGTGGTCATCGTCACGGGCGCAGGCCGTGGCATCGGTCGTGAACATGCGCTGGCCCTCGCGGCCGCCGGCGCCCGCGTTGTGGTCAACGACATCGGCACCGCGCTCAACGGCGAGGGCGCCTCGCAGACGCCCGCCGAAGAGGTGGTGGCGGAGATTGTTGCCGCCGGTGGCCAGGCCATCGCCAACGCCGACGACATCGCCGACTGGGCCGGCAGCGAGCGGCTCGTGCAGCAGGCCATCGCCACCTTTGGCCGCCTGGACGCCGTGGTGAACAACGCCGGCTTTGTGCGCGACCGCATGTTTGTGAGCGCGACGGAGGAGGAGTGGGACGCGGTCGTCCGCGTGCACATGAAGGGCCACTTCTGCGTGGCGCGCCATGCTGCTGCGCATTGGCGGGATGCCGCCAAGGCGGGCGCCAACCCGAGCGGCCGCATCATCAACACCTCGTCGGGTGCAGGCATCTGGGGCAGCGTTGGCCAGGCCGCCTACTCTGCCGCCAAGGCCGGCATCGCCGCCCTCACGCTGGTGCAGTCTGCCGAGCTCGGCCGCTACGGCGCCACCTCCAACGCCATCGCGCCGATTGCCCGGACGCGCATGACCGAGGGTGTCTTCTCCGGCATGATGGCCCGCCCGGAGGATGGCTTCGATGCGATGCACCCGGGCAACGTCTCGCCGCTCATCGTCTGGCTGGCGAGCGAGGCCTCGGCCCACTGCACCGGCCGGATCTTCGAGGTCACCGGCGGTC
>CAIQPA010000571.1 GCA_903873545.1 uncultured delta proteobacterium | reverse complement strand
GGCGCGACGACCGCGGCGCCACCGCACGACATCCTGGCGCGCGACCCGTTGCTCGTGGCCGAGACGGCTGCGCGGCCTCGCCTCGCCGAGACGCCCGGCGAGCGCTGGTCGCATGTCATCGTGCCCATCATCTTTTTCGCCTTCCTGATCCCGGGCCTCATCTACGGCTTCGTCGTGGGTCGGCTCCGGAGCCAGCGGGAGTTCGTCGATGCGCTCTACCACGGCGTGGAGAGCATCGTGCCCGTGCTCACGATTGCCTTCTTCATGGCGCAGTTCGTGAACTACTTCGCCTACACGCGGCTCGACCGGATGCTCGCCTACGCGGGCGGCTCGCTTCTCGTGCAGGCCGACCTTCCCGTGCCGCTCTTCCTGAGCCTCTTCGTGCTCCTGGTCGTGGTGGGTGACTTCGCGCTGAGCGGCATGCTCAGCAAGTTCGGCGTGATGGCCCCCATCTTCATCCCCATGTTCATGATGGCCGGCATCAGCCCGGAGCTCACGACGGCCGCCTATCGCATCGGCGACAGCGTGGTGAACATCATCACCCCGCTCAACAGCTACCTTCTCATCATCCTCGCGGTGCTGCAGAAGTACAACGCGCGGGCGGGGCTCGGGAGCCTCATTGGCTTGATGCTCCCCTACAGCGTCGTCTTCTTCTTCGCTTGGACCGCCCTGCTGCTCCTCTGGTGGGCCGCGGGCTGGCCGCTCGGGCCGGGCGCCCCGCTCGGCTTCGCGCCCCCGGGATAGCCACCGCACGGCTCGGAAGGCGCGAGAGGGGCCATTCCCCGCCTCGCAGCTGATTGCGGCAGGCAGGCCGGGCTGGCTCGGGCGTCGGTGCGCATCGCCGACCCTAGAGGCGGTGCGTCCAACAGATTGCCCCCGCATCTTCGCGGAACCTAACGGAGGCTGCTAAGGCGCGGGGCCTCCCACGCTCTCTGCACGGTGCCACCTTGCGCACATCTTCCTGCCATCTTCTTCACAATGCCGCCCTACGGCTGTTGCCCTGCCTCCTCATCACCGCGGCGGCCTGCGGCGGCGACAACGGTACAGCCCGGGCGCCTGAACTCTCGGTCTTGGAAGACACCGGCAGCGGCGCCGACGGGACCGACCCCTTCGCAGACGTCGCCGCCGACGACACCGGCGCAGATACCTCTCCCGACACCTCCGTCGACGACACCGCGGTGGAGGACACCTCCGTCGACGACACCTCGGTCGAAGACACCACCGTTGACGACACCTCGGTCGAAGACACCACCGACACCACCGTTGAACCCGACACGACCCCCGTCTGCACACCCGAGCCCGTCTGGACGCGGAGCCCGCGGCGGGCCGGCGGCGCAGCCGTCTTCAACGAGCTCGGCGTGACCCCGAGCGGCGGCGACGCAGGCGCAGCCTGGATTGAGATCACCAACCAGCAGGCGCTCGACCTCGACATGTCTGGATGGCGCATCGCCGGTTCGGCGACCTACATCTTCCCCGAGGGCAGCATGCTGCTCGGCGGTCAGCAGCTCGTCGTCGCCGTTGCCACGCTGGCGCCGGCCACCTTCGGCCCCCTGACGGGCCGCCTGCCTGCGAGCGGCGGACAGCTCGAGCTCCGCAACAATGCCGACCGCATCATGGATGCGATGGTCTGGACAGCGAGCACGCCGTGGCCCGCGGTCGATGCAGGCTTCACGCTCGCCAAGACGGAGCGCGACAGCTGGTCGGCGCTCGCGGAGAACTGGGCGCAGAGCGCAGCGCTTGGCGGCACGCCGGGCGTCCCCAATGCCGCCATCGTGAATGGACGGGCGCAGCTCCTCACCCCCGATGCCGCCTGGCGCAGGCAGGATGAGACAGCCGCGCTCTCGCTCGGGGGCGCATCCGACCCGACCTTCGATGATGCGAGCTGGGTAACGGAGCGGGGCCCCTTCGCCTTCGCGGCCGACCAGCCCGTCGCGAAGTTCACGGCAGACAACCACTTCGCGCTCTACCTCGGCGGACCGAACGGAGAGGGGCTACGACTGGTCGGACGCGATGCGGTCAGCGACTGGACCTCGGTGGAGTCGTTTCCGCTCGACGCCGCGCCGGGCGAGCTGCTCTGGGTTGCGGCCTGGGAGTCGCTTGGCGACAGCGGCTCGCCCCAGATGGTGGTCGGCGAGGTCACCCGCCCCGACGCAGCGACGCTCTTCACTGCACGCAGCACGATGCAGTTCGTGCTGGGTCCGAACGGGGCAACGCCCGGCGGCAGCCTCTCTGCCGCAGCGCCGGATCCCGGCGTGCTCTCCGCGCTCATCAGCGCCTCGGTCGCTGCGGGCTCCTTCGCCGCGCCGGCCGTCGATCAGGCCAGCACCGGCGAACCGTGGGGCGGCGTGACGGGCAGCGCATTCACGACAGGCCGCCCTGTCTGGTCCGATACCTTTGCCAGCAATTCCCAGATCAACCGCAACGAGACCTATGCCCTCTTCCGCCTCCTGGAACCGGTCGTTCCCGAAGGCGGAACCGTGGCGCCCGCCTCCATCACGAGCTGGTTCCGGACCCGGGTAGAGGTCGACGAGAGCCTGCTGAGCCAACTTCGCGGGTTGGAGCTCAAACTCGACGCAGCCGATGGCGCAGTGGTCTATCTCAACGGTGTAGAGCTGCTCCGCGAGAACATGCCGGCCGGCGTCATCGACAGCGTCACGCAAGCGCTTGGCGCCGGACGCGGCCTGCAGACCCTGACCATACCCGCCGACCTCCTGGTGCCCGGCGAGAACCTCATCGCCGTTGAGGTGCATCGCGCCGCTTCGGGGAACGATCTCCGCTTCTCGATGACCGTCGAAGGGCTCGTCGATGCTGCGGCGGATGCGCCGATTGCACCGCCGGTGACGGGCGACATCGTCATCTCGGAACTGATGGTCAGCGACCTCCAGGACGACCCAGCCGCGTCGGACCCGGGCGACTGGATTGAGCTCTACAACCGGGGCGAAACGGCTGTCTCGCTCGACCGTTGGAGCTTCGTCGATGCGCTGGTCTACAACTTCCCGCTCGGCACGACGATCGCGCCCGGTGGCTATCTCGTGGTTGCCGCGGACCCCATCGGGTTCATGCTCGACCACCCCGGTGTCGCGGCGATCGGCCCGACCAACGGGAGCCTCTCCTCCGCGGGCGAACGGCTCGAGCTGCGCGACATCTGCGGCGTGACGGTCGACGAGGTTCGCTATGCCACCGATGGCCGCTGGCCGGAGCTTGCCGCCGGCGGCGGCTCGAGCCTCGAGCTCCGCGACCCCGACGCTGATAACGCACAGCCCGAGGCCTGGGCGGCGAGCGATGAGTCGGCGCGGGCCGTCTGGCAGGAGGTCCGCTACCGAGGCGTTGCCGCGCGGAGCCCCGTGGGCAGCGACAGCACCTGGAAAGAGTTCATCGTCGGCATGCTGTCGGAGGGCGAGGTGCTGATCGACGACCTGCACGTCGTCGAAGACCCCGGCGGCACGCCTGTCGAGATGCTCGAGGGCGGCGACTTTGGAGCCCCGCTCGCAGGCTGGCGCCTCATCGGAACGCATGCGGACAGCCGGCTCGATGTAGACCCGGACGATGCGGCAAACGGCGTGCTGCGCATCGTTGCAACAGGCGCCACCGACCACATGCACAACCAGATCTCGGCAACGCTCTCCAACGGCCTGAGCGTGCAGAACGGCCGCACCTACGAAATCTCCTTTCGCGCCCGTTGGGTCGCCGGCAGCGCCAACCTCAACACCCGCCTCTACTTCAACCGCCTCGCGCAGACGACGCGGCTCGCGCGCCCGGCCATCGGAGGCACAGCGGGCGGCGCGAACAGCCGCGCAGTTGACAACATCGGGCCGACCTTCACGGGGCTCAAGGTCACGCCCGTTGTTCCTGCGCCTGATGAGCCCGTCCGCGTGAGCATCGCGGCCGCAGACCCGGACGGCGTGAGCGCGGTCACGCTCTGGACCTCTGCCAACGGAGGCGCCGCCGAGCCGACGCCGATGGAGGCGCGAGGCGACGGACGGTACGAGGCAGTGCTGCCAGGCATGGTGGATGGCACGCTCGTGCAGTTCTGGGTCACGGCCAACGACGCCCTCGGCGCCACCGCAGACTTCCCTGCCGCGGGGCCCGACGCCCGTGCGCTCTTCGCGGTCGCCACGCCGCTCGCACCGGCTCCGAACCACACCGTGCGGCTGCTGATGACGGCGGCCGACAGCGACGCCTTCGTCGCCTCCACGAATGTCATGAGCAACGCGCGGACCGGCGCCACCCTCATCTACGACGAGCGTGAAGCCTTCTTCAATGTGGGGGTTCGCGCGAAGGGCAGCGAGCGTGGTCGCCCGGAGAGCGCGCGCCTCGGCTTCAACGTGGCCTTCGACCCGATGCAACAGCTTCGCGGCGTGCTCTCGAGCGTCTCCCTCGACCGTTCGCAGGGCGTCAACACAGGCCAGCGAGAGCTTCTGCTCGACATCGCGATGGCCAACGCGGGCTCGCTCGCGGCAGAGTACAACGATGCCGTTCGCCTCATCGCGCCGCGTCCCGAACACTCGGGCACCGCGGGCCTTCAGACCGGCCGGTTCGGCGACCTCATGCTCGATAACCAGTTCGCCTCGGGCTCCGACGGCACCGTCTTCGAGTATGAGCTCATCTACTACCCGACGACAACCGTGGACGGCACCCCGACCGGCGACAAGTTGCCGCAGCCCGACAATGTGGTCGGCACCAGCCTCACCTCGCTCGGCGACCGGGCCGACGACTACCGCTACAACTTCCTCATCAAGAACAACCGCGGGCGCGACGACTTCAGCGGCATCATCGCGATGGCGAAGGCCTTCGACCTAGCGGCGCCGCTCTTCGAGCCGGAGATTCGACGGGTCATCGACGTGGACCAGTGGCTCACCTCCTTTGCGCTCATGGCGCTCGCGGGAGCCGTGGACCAGTATGGCGACGGCTCGCAGCACAACGCCCAGCTCTACCATCGTCCCTCCGACGGTCGCATGCTGCTCTTCCCCCACGACCTAGACTTCATCGTGACCCCCTACGGCTCGGTGGTGGCGAGCCGCGAGCTCTTCCGGCTCTTCGAACTTCCCGGCACAGAGCGCGCCTTCTACGTGAAGCTCCAGAACCTCATCGAGGATGTCTACAACGAGACGACCATGGCGCGCTCGACCGAACGCCTCGCCGCGCTGCTGCCGAACCAGCCCTTCGAGGGCTACCTCGACTTCCTGATGGAGCGGGCCGACTTCGTGATGAACGATGCCTCGGATGGCGTGCTGGCGACGGTTCCGCTGCAGGGCTTCGCGGTGACCACCAATGGCGGAGCCGACTTCAGCATCGCAGGCAGCACGGTGGTCCTCGAAGGCGTGGGCTGGCTCGATGTGGCGAGCATTCGTATCGGGGGCCGCACGACACCGCTCGCGATCTCGTGGCTCGACACCTCTCACTGGCAGCTCACGCTGTCGCTCCCGGTGGGGTCGCAGACGGTGGAGTTGGAGGCGGTCAACCGGCAGGGCGTGGTGGTTGGTGGCGACGCCATCACCGTGACGGTCACGGGGCCGTAACCGCTCCGCCGAGGGGTGTGCCGGGGGCCATCGCGCCCGGGGGAGATGGGCCCAGCTTTGCGCGCGACGCGTGGCCTGGTCTGGCGCGACATTTCCCCCTATCGGCACGTGTAAATACCTATTGTCACAGAACTTTTTGTAGATTTAGGCTGTTGACCGATCTCCGGAGGCAGCCTATCTCTCTCTGCATGAACCCCACCTGCCAGATCTGTTGTTGTCCCCTCGCGGCGGTCTTCCGTCTGCGCGAGGTGGCGAGCGTCTGCTGACCGTTCCCCTCTCTCCAGATTCTTCGAAGCCCGCTGCCGAACCGGTCGCGGGCTTTGTTCTTTCTGAGGCACCCGCGACCCCCCAACCTGGGAGGTCCCTGTGCCATTTTCACAACTCCGAAACATCTTCTTCCTGCTCGGCCTCGCCGCCGCGCTAGCAGCCTGCTCGCAGCCAGCGGAGGGGGACGAAAGCGCGCTGCTGGGCAGCGCAGATGGCTCCGACGCGCAGACTGCAGACACCGGAAGCAGTGCCGATAGCGGGCAGCCGGCAGCCGACGCTGCCGACGACACAGGCGCCACCGAAGATGCGAGCGGCAGCGGAGAAGAGGGCAGCGGAACCCCGCCCGAAGGCCCGCTCGGGGCGGTCCGGTCGTCTGCCAACTTCGACGACAACGAGGCCGGCATCGTGACCGCAGCCACGGTCCGCCGCTGGATTGCGGAGGCCGAGAATGGCGGAGCGGAGGGCGAGCTCATCATCCTGCAGTTCGGTCCCGCGCAGGCGGAGGGCGGCTTCCTCCCCTCTCCTCCGGGCATCCGAACCTACGACGCGCCAAACCTGGCAACGCTCGTGCAGGAGCGGAGCAACGGGCTCTTCGCCGCCCAGATCGCGCCCGGCCGCGGCACCCGCATCGACAGCTTTCTCCGCAACTTCGCCATCAACCCGGCCACCGACCGCATCCTGATCGCAGCCGCCGAGCCGAGCCCGAAGGCGCTTGCCGACATCGCCCGGATCTGGGTCTCGCTCCGCTATTGGGGCCTCGCGCACGACCGCATCGCGGTGCTCAACGGGAGCCTCGTTGCAGGCTTCTCTGCCACTGAACTCGCGCATGCGCCGCTCACCCCGCCCGCCGATGGAACGTGGCGGCTGCCGGAGTTCGCCAGCCCCAACTTCGAGCTGCTGGCGACCGTCGAAGATGTGCGCGCGCTGACAGAGAGCGGTGGCCCGCTCCTCGACCTGCGAACACGGGCTGAGTTCGACGGCGCGGCGCTCTCCACCAGCGGCCACGACGACACCTGCCTGCTCGGCGCTCCCTCCTGCACGGCGCTCCGCGGCGGCCGGATCCGCGGCGCAACCCACCTGCCGCTCGAGGCCATCGCCGACCCCTCCACGCTGCGCTGGAACAGCCCAGATGCCATCGACGCGGCGCTCCTGCAGGCAGGCCTGCCGACCGATGCGGCGCCCATCCTCTACGACGCCGACGGCGGCGCGAGCGCCATCGGTGCGCTCGGACTCCTCGGCATCTCCGGCCGGCCGGCCCGTTGGTATGCGGGCTCCTTCGTGGAGTGGAGCATCCTCGCCGGCGACCACCCGATTGCCGCGCTCGTGGCGCTTCCGGAGGCGAGCCCCTGGCGGATCGCGGCCGACCGGTTCGAGGCGGGCGGGCTCTTCGCCACCGTCGAGGGCGGGGTGCGGCCGCTGGTGTTCGACCCGTCCGTCGCGACGACCGGCCGTATCACCACAGAAGACCGGGCCTACCTCGCCAATCCGCCCGCCCTTCCCGCCGTCGGTGCCGGCGATGCCAACTGCGACCGCTGAATCTCAAACATCCGTTTACCCCGCGTCCATCCGACGCAATTGCCATCAGGAGACTGTCATGAATCGAAGACTTTTCGCCCATCTCTCTCGAACGCTCATCCTTCTCGCCGCCATCTCCGTCGCCGCCTGCAGCAGCGACGAGGACAACAACCCCGGCGGCACCTCCGACACCGGCTCGGGCAGCGCTGACAGCGGCTCGGGCAGCACCGATACCGGCACCGAGGCAGACACCGAGGCAGACACCGAAGCCGACACCGGAACCGAGGCCGACGCGACGCCCGACACCGAGGCCGACACCGGTACCGAGGCCGACACAACCCCCGACACCGAAGCCGACGCGACGCCCGACACCGAGACCGACACCGAGACCGACAGCGGCTCGGGTTCTGGCGACACGAGCATCCCCGGCCCCGACCCCCTCACCCGGGTAACGGTCGATGGTCTCACCAACGCCTCTGCCGACGACTACGCCCTCAACCGGTGGGGACTCATCGAGGCCTCCACGCTGCAGACCTACGCGACCGGCTGGGGAACCGCAGACACCGCCGCGCCCGACGCAGCCGCCAACGGACGCCCCGCCAGCCTCAACGCCGATGCGCGGCTCATCGTCCTGCAGCTCAACGCGGCCGCACGGGCGCCGGGCGAGGACTTCATCCCCTCGTCGCCTGCGAACGGCGTCTATGTCTTCGAGATCGACGCCTTCCGCTTCAACGAGACGCGCGACACGGGGCTCATCTCCAACTCGGTGCGCTACCAGGCCAGCGGTTCGACGACCGACGACTGGCTCACGCGCTACGGCATCGACCTGAGCCGTGACTTCGTCGTCTTCGCGGCCGGCGCCAACACCGGCACCACGGGCGCCTTCTTCCAGGACCTCGCCCGCGCGGTCTACTGGCTCTCCTACTGGGGCGCCGACCTCCGCCGCATCGCCATCCTCAACGGCACCATCGCGCAGAACTACGCCGGCACGCTGGCCAGCAGCAAGCTGACGGAGGGGGCTATCTCCAACGACGGCTTCTCGGTCCGTGACCTGCGCAACGACCACTTCTCGCTCACCCTCCCGCTCGAAGACTTCCTCACCATCGTCGACAACGGGCTCAACGCGACCGGCGTCGTCGAAGGCTACGACCGCCAGTTCATCATCGACGCCCGCCCCACCCCGCAGTTCCTCCGCACCGCCGGCAACGCCGCCTTCGTCGACACCCTCCCCGGCCAGTTCATCACGACGGCCTGGAACTCGACCGGCGCACCGAGCAATGACGACGCAGGCAAGGCCAAGAACTACCTGCCCATCGAGGGCCATGTGAAGGGAGCGGCCACCTTCCCCTGGGCCAACCTCCTCGTCGATACCGGCAGCAACAACTGGAAGTACAAGAGCCGCGCCGACCTCGAGGCCCTCTTCTCTGCCGCCGGCTACACGCCCGAGCTCGCCATCGACACCGTGCTCGTCTCGCAGTGCCGCACCAACTTCGAGGTGCAGGTCAACGGCTTCGCCGCGCGCGTCATCCTCGGCTACCCCACCGTCCACTTCGACGGGTCGCTGGTCGAGTACCTCTCGCTCGTCTCGAACCACCCCACGTCGGAGTTCAACCTGCTGCCCACCGATCCCGCCTACATCTATCGGACAGACCTCCCGGGCCGCACGCAGCACTATGCGGCGAGCGCCAACCCCGAGGCTCCGTCGACCACCGAAGATGAGGCTGGCCTGCCGGCCTACAACATCCCCACCGGCACGGGCCCGACCGACCGGAAGGTGAGCCAGGCCGTCATCAACCGCAACGCGACCACCACGCGCCAGGCGCTCGACGAAGACCTGCTCTACAAGCAGTAGGACCTCTCCGCGCGGGCCTCGCCTGGTTTCGCGCTGCCCTCCCCTCTCCGCCCTTGCGCGATGAGGCGGCCGGCAGCTCGACGCCTCGGGGTCCGCGCAGCCGTTTTTGGATGGCAGTGACTCCCTTGACATCCTGCCGCCCGCGGCCGAATCGCTCCGCGCGCATTCGCCTTTCGCCGCCAACCCGGAGTGCCCCGTGCCCAAGCCCCTCATGTGTGACCCGTCGCTCTTTTCTCAAGACCTCTCCGGTCGGACGATTGTCGTCACGGGCGGCAACTCGGGCATCGGGCTGGTGACGGTCGAGCAGCTCGCCAAGCAGGGGGCGCTCGTGGTGCTCGCTGCGCGGCGCCCCGCGGAGGGTGAGCGGGCGCGGGCCGAGGTGTTGCAGCGGGTGCCAGCCGCGAAGGTTGAGGTGGCTGAGCTCGACCTGGCGAAGCTCGATTCGGTGCGGCAGTTTGCAGCGAAGCTCTTGGCGAAGCACCCCGTGCTGCACGGGCTCGTCAACAACGCGGGCGTCATGAACACGCCCAAGAGCAAGACCCACGACGGCTTCGAGATGCAGTTCGGCACCAACCATCTGGGCCACTTCCTGCTCACCGAGCTACTGCTGCCAGCGCTCAAGGCCGGCGCTCCGTCGCGCATCGTGAATGTATCGAGCTGCCTGCACGACATGGCGCAGGGCTTCGAGGGGCGCATCGATTTTGACGACCCCAACTTTGACAGGCGCCCCTACGAAGGCTGGCAGGCCTACGCGCAGTCCAAGCTGGCCAATGTGCTCCACGCGAAGTCGCTGGCGAAGCGGCTCGAGGGCTCGGGCGTCACGGCGGTGAGCCTGCATCCGGGCTGGGTGCGGACCAACCTCATCCGCCACTCGCTGCCCGTCTGGATGCAGAACACCATCCTCCGCCCCGTGCTCTACTTTGCCGGCATGATTGAGCCGTGGGAGGGCACGCAGACCACGCTCTACGCACTGCTTGCGCCCGAGGTAGCCGCGCAGCCCGGCGCCTTCTTCAGCCAGACCGGCGTCTACCGCGAGAAGGCGGCGAAGAAGGGCGGCTGGCCGCTCCACTCGCCCAACCCGCACGCCCACGATCAGGCGGCGGCCGATCGGCTCGACACCATGAGCCGCACCCTGGTCGGGCTGGCCTAGCGCGCGGCGCGGCGCGCCTCAGTTCCCGCTCGCCTGAAGCGCGAGGCTGGCCGCTGCGTCGGTCGAGACGAGCTGCACCGTCGGCGGCAGCAGGTCGATGAGCGCTGCATAGGAGTTCTCCAGCGAGAGGCCACCATCGCTCGTCATGTAGACCCAG
>CAIQPA010000570.1 GCA_903873545.1 uncultured delta proteobacterium | reverse complement strand
ATGTCGAACTCGCCACGCTTCACCGTCTCCCGCGTGAAGACCCGCTGCCCGAGGAAGGGCGAACCCGACACCACGGTCTGGTCGTAGTTTTCGGCGCGCGCACCACCCACAACCCGGAGCCATTCGAGCGGCTTGAAGTCGCTCATCAGGTAACCCGCCGTCATGACCTGATCGACCTCATACCGGTCGTTGCCGCCCGTCTCTTCGCCAAACGAAAGCACGCTGCCGATGTTGTCGTCGCCGAAGAGCACCTCCGGGTCGAGCGCGCGGGGGTCGCCCGTGCTGCAGTCTGCGCATGCGAAGCGAAACCGCCGCGAGTCGAAGGCGCGATGGCCCTTCAGCAGGTCGATGCCTGAGCTGAGGCTCGACTCGAGGCCTAGCGGCATCTTCCAGTCGAGACCGCCGGCAAGGTCGAGTTGGTCGAGTTCTGAGAAGAAGCGCTCACCCGAACCCGGGTCCTGCCGCCAGCGGAAGATGCCATCGAGGCCATCCCGCTTGAGGTAGCGGGTGTCGGGCTCGTTGCGGGCAGCCCACAGCATGTTGGCGTTCCACTTCACTTCGCTGTCGGCAAAGAGGTTGCGGTGCCGGCCCACGAGCTGCGTGAAGGAGAAGCTGCGCTCTACCCACTGCAACCTGCGACTCTCGTAGGGGCGGCCCTTGTCGGCCGACACATCGGTCGTGACATCATTCACCTGGTCGCTTCCGGACTGGCTGAAGAGTTCGGCGAAGGTGATCTGGTTGGCATCGCCCCAGTTCTTGGTCGCGGTTCCCAACAAACCCCAGCGCGCCTTGCGCTTGTCGGTGCGCTCCGCAAGCGTCTCCGAGACAGAGAGGTCGCCGGCGCCGTCGAGCGAGATGGACCGGATGGTGCGCTCGTCGACGCTGTAGCTCCGGTTGTAGTTGGCGGTCAGAAGATAGCCCCAGACATTCCCCTCCGGGCCGCCCGAGTCGCCGATGGTCGCCTTGAGGCCCATGCCCGGGAGCGCGGTCGCCTGCTCGGGGTTCCAGACGTTGTCCAACGACCGGCCTGCCTCTGCCACCTGTTCGCGCGAGAGGCCACGACCGAGCTCGATGCGCTGGTCGGGGAAACCGTCCGGCAGCGCGCGGCTGCCGTCGTCGAAGCCGAGCCAGTCGAGACTCCCGCCCTGGTAGGTGGCATGGTTGCCGAAGGTGGTGCCCGGGGTGACGGAGAGCGAAGCGCCAAGCGAGAGCTTCCACTCCTCGGGGTAGTCGCGCGTGCCGATGTCCATCTGGCCCGCCGCGCAGCCACCGCTCAGGTTCGGCGTGAAGCTCTTGTAGACGGTGAGGTTCGAGAGCAGGTCGGAGGGAAAGATGTCGAGCTGCACGCCGGGGAAGTCCGGGTCGGTTCCCCGCACAATCACGCCATTCATCGTGACGCAGGTGTAGCGGCCGCCGAGACCGCGGATGTAGAGGAACTGGTCATCGACGATGCTGGCGCCGACGACCCGCTTCACCGCATCGCTGGCAGCCGAGTCGGGCGCCTTCGACATCTCCTGTGCGCTCACGGCGTCGGAGACAGCCGCCGATTCGCGACGCTCCATCAGCTGCGTCGCGGCGTTCTCCTTGATGGCACGCCCCTCCACCACGAAGGTCTCGGAGTTCTTCTCATCCACACCCATCGAGAGCTGGCCGAGGTCGGCGGGCTGGTCGGCCAGCACCTCCACCTCGAAGGCCTCGGTCGCATAGGAAAAGAGCTTCGCCCGGAGAACAAAGACACCCGGATCAAGGTCGAAGAAGAAGGTGCCGTCTGCACCCGTTCGCGCCGTGGCCGCGCTCCCCTCAATCTCCACGGCAACACCGTCGAGCGGCGTACCGAACTCACGGTCGACCACCTTGCCCGTGATGCGGACCTTGCCGGAGGGAACGACAGCCGGCGGAGCCGGAGCGACCGGCTCGCTCTTGTCGAGGTCGTCCCAGAACTGGTCGTAGTAGGAGTCCTCGGCGTCGGGCGTGAGCGGCGCAGGGGCCTCATCCTCGGGTGCGACGGGCGTCTCTTCGGTGGGCGAAGGCGCGATCTCCTCTTCGAGCGACGGGACAACCTCATCCTCGAACGAAGGAGCGATCTCCTCTTCGAGGGCCGGCGCAATCTCCTCCTCAAACGAAGGAGCGATCTCCTCTTCGAGGGCCGGCGCAATCTCCTCCTCAAACGAGGGAGCAATCTCCTCTTCGAGCACGGGCGCGATCTCCTCCTCAAAGGAGGGAGCAATCTCCTCTTCGAGCACGGGCGCGATCTCCTCCTCAAAGGAGGGCACGACCTCCTCTTCGAGGCCACCGGAGCCCTCTGTCGCAGCAGCGCCAGAGCCCTCCACGGCGGGGCTCGGCTGTGCCACGAGAGATGCGCTCGGAAGTCCCGTGAGCAACACCAGCGCTGCAACAAGCAACGCACTCCAAACGCGACCCACGTTGAACATCAGAGACCCTCAGCCAAACGAAAAATCAGGCAAGCCGGAAGGGAAAGCGCCAGGTGAAGGCTACCGCGATGGGCTTTCCACCATGGTCCTTGGCCGGCTCATACTCCCAGTCTCGGATGATCGAGATGGCGTACTCCGCTAGCTCCGGGGGCCCGTCTTTGGCGCGGCAGGCGCGCACTTTGCCCTTCTCAGTAATGATGCACTGGACCACGACGAGGCCGCTAATAGCCTTCTCGCGGAAGGCGCGCGGATAGCCCATCTTGGGCTCCTGCTTGATGGCCTTGGGCGGGGTGCCAGCCTGGTCGAGACGCACGGGACCACGGCGCACCTTTGCCGCCGGCTTAGGAGCAGCGGTGGCGGCTTTTTGCTGTGGCGGCGCTGCTGTCGGTGCGACACCCTGGCCGTTTCCACTCGCCATGCCGGGGCCGCTGCCCCCCTCCACTGCGCCCATGTCCGGACCGGAATCCGGAGGGACTTCTGCTGCGGGCTCCGGCTCGGGCTCGGGTTCAGGCTCCTTTGCAGCGATCGGCTCTGGCGGAGGCGGCTCGGGTTCGGGCTCCTTCTTGGCCTCCTCCTTCGCGATCGCCTCGGGCGGGTCGGTGAAGGTCGAGTCGAAGACAATGACCTCAACCGCGCGCGTCAGTCTGCCCGTAGTGGCAAACTGCCCCGCGCCGAAGATCAGCGCGTGCAACGCCACCGAGGACACGACCACAAACAGCCAGAGCACCGAACGACGCGAGGATCGATCTTCCTGCATGGGTCGATAGGGCGAGCCCATCGAACGAACGCGTGAAGTTTCACTCATGAATCCACCGGTGCCAAGTCGGTTGGAGCCGTCTCAACGGCAACCAATCAGGTCGAATGTGCGCTTCGGTACTTCGCGTGTGTGACAATCAGCGCACAAAAGCGTGTAGACGGGGTACCTTCTGCATGAGTTCCGCGCTCCGCGGATCCGTGGCAGCGACCACCTTTACCCGCCGGCGACCACCTCAGAGCCAGCTTCGAAGGCGGCAGCGAGGTGCGACTTGCGGGGACGGCGAAAGGGCCTAGAGTCGCGACTTCCACCTCTTTCGAGAAGCCCGCCATGAGCACCGCCGTTATTGTCGCTGTTGTCGCCGCCATCTGCTTCCTGCTGCTCGCGATGGTGGCCATCGGGATCTACAATGGCCTCGTCACTCGGCGGAACCGATTCCAAAACGGCTTCAGCCAGATCGATGTGCAGCTCCGTCGCCGGTACGACCTCATCCCCAACCTGGTCGAGACGGCAAAGGGCTACATGAGCCACGAGCGTGAGACGCTGGAGGCCGTCATCGCGGCGCGCAATCAGGCGGTGGCTGCGGCCTCCCGCGCCAACGGCGCCCCCGGCGACGCGCAGGCCATGCAGCAGCTGGGGTCTGCGGAATCGTCGCTCGGCGGCACGCTCTCCCGCCTCATGGTGGTGTCGGAGTCCTACCCGGAGCTCAAGGCGAACGCGAACATGATGCAGCTCTCCGAAGAGCTGACCAGCACCGAGAATCGAATCTCCTTCGCCCGTCAGGCCTTCAACGACGGGGTGACCGACTACAACACCGCTCGGGAGAAGTTCCCCGCGAGCGTCATCGCCTCGATGTTCCAGTTTCAGGCAGCAGCGCTCCTCGAAGAGACGCAGCCCGAGGTGAGGAATGCGCCCCGGGTCAGCTTCAACTGACGACAAGGAGCGGCGCCTAGGATGAGGAACTTTGCGGAACATCAGGCGCAGGCGAAACGGCAGACGCGAACCCTCATCTGGCTCTTCGTGCTGGCAGTCGCCGCCGTTGCGGTAAGCCTCTACGGTCTGGTGGGTGTGTTCACCCTGCCGGCCGATCCGGCGAATCCCGGCAGCCGCATCTGGTGGGACGGCAAGACGGCATTCATCGCGGGCTGTGCTGCGCTCGGCACAATTGGGCTTGGTGCTCTGCTCAAGCACGCCGCGCTCGCATCGGGCGGCCGGGCGGTGGCGGAGTCTGTTGGCGGGAAACTGATCACGGGCGAGACGCGTGACCCCGAGGAGCGGAAGCTGCTGAACGTGGTCGAGGAGATGTCGATCGCCTCGGGGGTGCCGCTCCCGCTGGTCTATGTCCTCGACGGGGAGGAGGGCATCAACGCCTTCGCAGCGGGCTACTCGGTGAACGATGCAGCGGTGGCCGTCACGCGGGGAGGCCTCCGCACACTGAACCGCGCTGAACTGCAGGGGGTGATGGCGCACGAGTTCAGCCACATCCTCAATGGCGACATGCGCATCTCCATCCGGCTGATCGCAGCGGTAGCGGGCATCGAGGCCATCGCAGGGATCGGGCGGTGGCTGCTCGCGAGCAGCCTGCACACGGGCATGATGATGCATAGCCGGAAGCGCGATAACGGCGCGCCGATGCTGATGATCGGCATCGCGATGCTGGTCATCGGGGCAGCAGGCATCGCCTTCGGCCACCTGATCCGCGCGGCCATCTCGCGCCAGCGCGAGTATCTCGCGGATGCATCCGCCGTGCAGTTCACCCGCGACCCATCGGGCATCGCAAACGCGCTGAAGAAGATCGGCGGGCTGGATGCGGGCTCACGCGTGAAGGCGTCGCAGGCCACCGAGCTGAGCCACCTCTTCTTCGGACAGGCGCAGGCACACGCAGCCTTCGGCAGCATGCTGGCGACCCACCCTCCCCTGATGGAGCGGATCCGCCGGCTCGACCCTGCGTTCGACGGGACCTTCGCCGCGCTCGAAACCGAGGAGGACGACGCTGGTGCACGGGATGCAGTCGCTGGGTTATCCGGGGGCCAAGGCGGTCGGGGGCGCATTTCAGCGGCAGCGCTGCTGCAGCGCGGCAGCGGGGTGGGCTCGCAGCAGGTGGCGCTGGCGCGGGTCCGCATGGAGGACCTCGCGCCTGCCTTGCGAGAGGCTGTGGCTCAGCCGCTTGGCGCCGCGGCGCTCGTCGTCTTGGCCAGCGACCTGTCGGCTGCCGAGCGTGCAGCGGCCGCCGAGTTCGAGGTGACCCCCGCGCTGCTCGCAGAGGCGCAACGGTTGGCGCCCCATTACGCGCGCATGGCGCCCGCTGCGCGGCTTACGCTGATTCAGCTCGCCTGCGGACCGCTGCGGCAGCTCGGCGCGACCCAGGCCGCGATGCTGCT
>CAIQPA010000569.1 GCA_903873545.1 uncultured delta proteobacterium | reverse complement strand
TCGCAGGCGTCTCCACCGCGGCCCTCGCGAGCCTCGAGAAGGCCGGCATCATCCGCAGGACCAGCCGCGAAGTCGACCGCAACCCCTTCGCCGATGCTACCACGCCGCGACGAGGCGCCGACCCCGCGCTCACCACCGACCAGGCGGCCGCCGTCACCCGCATCATCGCCGCGCTCGACGACCCTGCACCGCGCGGAATCCTCCTCCACGGCGTCACCGGCAGCGGCAAAACCGAGGTCTACATGCGGGCCACCCGCGAGGTCCTCGCACGCGGTCGCACAGCCCTCATCCTGCTCCCCGAAATCGGCCTCACCCCCCAGTTCGTCGCCGCCTTCTCGGCCGCGCTCGCCGCCCCCATCGCGGTCCTCCACTCCGGCCTCACACCCGGCGAGCGATTCGACGAGTGGCGCCGCATCCGACGCGGAGAGGCACGCGTTGTCGTAGGCGCCCGCAGCGCCCTCTTCGCCCCCCTCGAGAACCTCGGACTGCTCATCGTCGACGAAGAGCACGACAGCAGCTTCAAGCAGGAAGACGGCGTCCGCTACCATGCCCGCGACCTCGCTCTCGTCCTCGGCGCCAAACTCCGCATCCCCGTCGTGCTTGGCTCCGCAACGCCAGCCCTCGAGACCCTCACCCTCGCCCGCCGCGGAAAGCTCGACTACCTCGCCCTGCCCAAACGGGTCGCAGGGCGCCCGCTGCCCACCATCGACACCATCGACATGCGCGGCCACCTCGTCGAGCCCGAGCACCCCGCCAGCCTCATCCTCAGCGCCCGGCTCCACCAGGCCATCAACCGCACCGTCACCGCCGGCGAACAGGTCATCCTCTTCCTCAACCGGCGGGGCTACGCTGCCTCCCTCCTCTGCGAGGCCTGCGGCGAGTCGGTCACCTGCGCCGACTGCGATGTCGCCATGACCTTCCACCGCAAGGAGGGCCTCCTCCGCTGCCACTACTGCGACGCCCGCGCCCGCGTCCCCACCAAGTGCCCCTCCTGCGGCACCGAGGGGCTCGAACGGAGCGGCGCCGGCACCGAGCGGGCCGAAGATGCCCTTACCGAGGCCTTCTCCGGCTTCCGCGTCGGCCGCCTCGACCGCGACAGCGCGCGTGGAAAACAGCTCCGGCAGATCCTCGACGCCTTCCGCGCACGCGAACTCGACATCCTCGTCGGCACCCAGATGCTCGCCAAGGGCCACGACTTCCCCAACGTCACGCTGGTCGGAATCCTCGACGCCGACCGCGCCCTCCGCATGCCCGACTTCCGCGGCGGCGAACGGGCCTTCCAGCTCTTCACCCAGGTCGCCGGGAGGGCTGGCCGCGCAGAAAAACCGGGCTCCGTTCTCATCCAGACCTACCAGCCCGACCACTTCATCATCGAGGCCGTCTGCCGCCACGACTACGCCGCCTTCGCCGAACGCGAGCTCGGCTGGCGCGACCGCATCGGCTACCCGCCCGCCGGCACCCTCGCCCTCGTCCGCATCGATAGCCCCGAAGCCTCCGACGCCCGCGCCTTCGGCGAACGCCTCGCGGAACTCGCCCACCAGGCCGGCGGCCGCGCCCTCCGCGTTGCGGGCCCGCTGCCTGCCACCATGGCCCGCGTCGGCGGCCGCTACCGCTTCCATCTCCTGCTCCAGTCCGCCACCCGCCAGCCCCTCCACGCAGCCGCCGGCGCCATCGCCCGTGCAATCGCACCCGGCTCTGCGCTCCCGCGTGGACGAGATGTGCGCGCCTCGATAGACATAGACCCCTCCTCCGTGCTCTGATCGGCGTCACCATGCCCCGCCTCGTCATCCTCTCCAACTCCGCCGAGTGGCGTTCTCCGCTCCGCGCAATGCTCCGCGAGCGCGGCGTAGACCTGCTCGAGGTCGACGACGCCCTCGACGCGCTCGGCGCACTCCGCGAGGCCGGCGGCGGCCTCTTCGTCATCCACGCTGAGCTCGGCCCAGACGAGGTCGCGATGGCGCTCTCCGCAGCCGCCAAACGCTTCCCCACAGGCCTCACGCTCATCGTCGCAGGCCCCACCACCGCGACCTTCGCACCCGGCGTCATCCTCCACCGCGAGGAGGCCAAGTTCGTCGGCCTCTGCGACCTCATCACTTCGAACCTGCCGGCCGACCAGCGTGGCAATCCTGCACCCGCGCCCGCACCCCGCGCGGAGGCTGCTCCGAGCGCATCACGCTTCGAAAGCACCACCCGTTTCGACACCCCGACCCGCTTCGACAGCACCACCCGCTTCGAAGCGCCCCGACGCTACGAACTCGAGCCCTCCGCCTACGCCGCGCCCGCCGACGCCGGCCTGCCCAGACTCAACTCCGCCCACATCCAGCGCCTGCTCCACACCGCGCGCCACGGCTCCTACTACGCCCTGCTCGGTGTCACTCCGCAGCAGTCCACAGAGGCCGCCCGCGAGGCCGCCATCAACCTCCTCTCCCAGCTCTCCGACGAGGGCGTCGCCCCCTCCGTGCAGGAGAACTTCGGCGAGACCCTGCGAGAGCTCCGCGCCGCCGTAGCAGACGCCCGCGACGTCCTCTCCACGCCCGCACTCCGCGCCCGCTACCAGCCCATCTGAGCCCCAGCCCGCCGCGGCCTCACACCTCTTCGAGACAACAGCCATCGTCATGGAACTCACCACCGGAACCCTCATCGCCGGGCGTTTCCGCATCGCATCCATCATCGGCTCCGGTGGCGCAGGAACCGTCTTCAAGGCCATCCAGGAGCCGCTCGACCGGCCCGTCGCACTCAAGATGCTCCGCCCCGACCTCTCCCGCAACGAGAGGGTCCGTCAGCGCTTCGTCCGCGAAGGCCGCTCCGTCGCAGCGCTCAGCCACCCCAACATCGCCATGGTCCTCGACTTCGGCGCCGCCGAAGACGGGCAGCTCTACCTGGCCATGGAGCTCGTCGAAGGCGTCTCGCTCGCCGACATGCTCGGCCGCCAGCAGCTCCCCTTCTCCGAGATCCGCCAGATCTTCGAGCAGCTCCTCGCCGGCCTCGCCCACGCCCACGCCCGTGGCGTCGTGCACCGCGACATCAAGCCCGGCAACGTCCTGCTCACCAGCGACTCCGACGGAAACCCGCACGCCAAAATCGTCGACTTCGGCATCGCAACCTACGACGACGAGCGCCAGCGCGAAGACCTCCCCGCGCCCGGACGCATCATCGGCACGCCCCTCTTCATGGCGCCCGAGCAGGCCCGCGGCGACACCCACCTCACCCCCGCTGCCGACCTCTACACCGTCGGACTCATGCTCTTCTGGGCCGTCACGGGACGCCACGCCTTCACCGGCTCCACCGCCGACGCGATCCTCTACGCACAGGTCCACGCGCCAACGCCGCAGCTTGTCCCGCGGCCAGGACTGATGGTCCCGCCAGGGCTCGAAGAGCTCGTCTACGACGCCCTCGAGAAAGACCCCGCAAAGCGCATCGGCTCCGCCAACGCCTTCCGCACGCGGCTCCGCGCCCTCTCCGGCGCAGCCGGCGCCATGTTCGGCAGAGACTCCGCACGCTTCCCAGCCCTGCCCGCACGAACCGCAGCCGCAGCACCCGACCCCGCGGCACGACCTGCCACCATCGACGAGTCGGCCCTCGCCCGCATCGCACCGCGCGCAGCCACCTTCGTCGAGTCCCTCGCGCCCCGCCGCCATGTCCGCGGAAACACCTTCGACGAGGCCGTCACAGAGCGCGGCGACGAGAGCTCG
>CAIQPA010000568.1 GCA_903873545.1 uncultured delta proteobacterium | reverse complement strand
GCGTAGGCCGTGACGGGGAAGGAGAGGGCAGGCTGCAGCACCCCATACTCGTCGGTTCCGAGGCCGAGCGGGGCGGCCAGCGAGGCAACCGCATCGGTGATGAGGAGCGGCGGGATGCCAACAGGGCGGACGACCGGGAAGAGGCTGTCGTCGCCAATCGCCTCTGCCACGAACCAGCTGTCCTTCGCTGCGCCAGCTGCGTCGGTCGGCGTCTCCAGCGTAAAGGTCTCTGTCCAGGGCGTTGCTGCCAGGTCGACGCCGGCAGGGATGACAAAGCGCCGCACGATCTCGCCGTTCCGCACCAGGTTGACCCGCGCCACCTTGACCCAGGGGGCAGCAGCCACGCGGAGTGTCACCTCGACGGGCGCGGTGGTCGCGGTCAGCGTGCTGCCGAGCGGGGCGCCGTTGACGGTCATCGTCAGCATGGGGCCGTTGGTCGCAAAGGCGTCGCGGCTGCGCAGTCCCTCTACGAAGGAGCGGCCGGTGACGGTGCGCGGGTCGTCGCCGGCTACGCGGACCATCGTCCGGAAGTAGCCCGCCTCGTCGTCTCCGCTGTGGGTGTCGCTGGTGCCGACGCCGATGTAGCGCTTGCCGAGGTTGAGGAGCTGGAACCAGTCGTCGACCACGCCGGGGAAGGCGGCGTCGTTCTCGTCCACCACCACGGTGCCCACCGCGGGGAGGTCGGCGGGGAGCGGGCCGTCGGGGAAGCGGGCCGGCGTGCGGAAGTGCCGGATCTCGTTGAAGAGCTTTCCGTTCACAATTTCGAGCGCGTCGAAGTTCTCGCTGTAGGTGGTAGCCTTGCTGACAGGGTCGATGAAGGCAGGGCCGGTCGGGGAGGTAAACCGATCAAACACGCCAGGCCGATTCGGCAATGTTGTGAATGCGTTACGGTTGTATTGTGAGAAATATCCAAGAATGCTGTCGCGGGCGTGGTTGACCTGGACGATGGTGTTGCCGGAGCCTTCGGAGCCGAGGTCGCGGAGGGCGGAGAAGAGCTCGTCAGGTGTCCGCTTCGACCAGCCCACGGCTCCCTTGCCGACCGGGCCCGTCTTGTAGGCGAGCGGGTAGCCGTTGAAGTGGCCGGTCTCGAGGGTGGTGAGTTCCATGCCGATGAAGCTGGTCATCCACGGACGCAGCCCCAGTTCGTCGATGGTCGGCCCGAGGTCGGTGATGAAGTTGTGGTCGGTCGAGACCGCAATCTCCACCCCCTCTGCTGCGAGGCTGCGCACCCGGTAGTCGACGGGGAACGAGGCATCGATGGAGTGAATCGAGTGGATGTGCATGTCGGCGGCAAGCCGGTCCGGCGTCTGCACAAGGTGGTCGACGCGGAGGGTGACCGAGGCGGTCGCGCCGGGCGCCACCGTGACCGTCTGTTCCGCGATTCCGTACTCGGGGCCGCGGCTGCCGACCACGGTGTAGGTGCCGGGCCGCACGAGCAGCTCCGCCTGACCGGCCGCCGCCCAGTCCACGGTCTCGATGTAGCGGCGGGTGAGCGGGTCGGCGGTATCGGGCACCAGGTCGGTGGTCCGCTCATGCTCGCCCGCGGCCTTGTCGTAGAGGAAGGTGCGCGGATCTTGGTTGGCCTTGTCTTCGGCATAGAAGGCCACGGCGGTCGCCTTGCCCGGCATAGGCTGACCACGCTCATCCACGATGCGCACTGCGATGCGGCCCGCGCCCTCCGCGGTGAGGTCGAGGCTGCTCGCTTCGCCCACCTTCACGCTGAAGGCGACGCCTGACGAGAGCGGCCGGCCTTCGCCGGCAACGACCGCTTCGTAGTCGCCCGCTGGCAGACGACCTGCGAAGGAGCCCGCGGTGACGGCGTAGCTTCCGTAGGGCAGGTAGCGGTCGCCGGCCTTGCGTCGGACCTCCACGGTCACCTCGTCGGCCGGCGCGCTGCCCAGCCGCTCGTGCACCTTGCCGCGCACGTCGCCTGTGGGAACGCCCTGCAGCGGGAGGAGCGTGTCGAGCACCGAGCCCACATCACCGTCGCCGATGATGAAGTACTTGGTGACCTCGAAGGCGTCGCCCGCCGCGAGCTGGGTGGGGGCCTGACGATGGAAGAGGCCGGTGAATCCGCCGGTGACAAAGGGGATGAGCATAGAGCGGTCGGTCACGCCGAAGGGGGCGACCGGGGCGTAGGTCGCCTGCTTGCCGATGACGAAGTTGTCTGGCGATCCCTCGACCATCATGCCGTAGCTCACGCCGTCGCCCGACGAGGCAACCCAGTCGGCGACCACGCCCGGAAAGGCGGGCCAGTCGATGGCAGCATCGTAGCTCCGGTCCAAGGCGGCACGAAGGTCGTAGCCCGCGCCCGGCACGAAGAGCTTGGAGGTGGCGCCGAAGAGGGCCACGTCGCCGAGCGGCACCGTGAACCCCTCGGTCGGCAGCCCGATGACGGAGAGCAACCCCGTCGCCTCGGAGCCGGGGAAGACGAGCGGTTCCGGCGAGATGTTCTCCACCCGGAAGATGAGCCGCAGCCAGTTCGCGCCGGGCTCCAGCTC
>CAIQPA010000567.1 GCA_903873545.1 uncultured delta proteobacterium | reverse complement strand
GGCGGCGCCCGCTTCTTCATCGACGAGTCGCCCGTGGAGGTGACCTTTGATGATGCGATGGTGCTCGAGGCCTCGCTCGCAGAGACCGAGCAGAGCAAGCTCAAGGGTGGCGCGCCATCGCAGTCGCCGGAGGCCTACATGGCGCTGCAGTTTGGCAAGCGGGTGAGCCGGGCCAAGCTGATGCTGGTGAAGGGCGACCGCGAGTGGGTCTTCACCTTTACGGCGCAGAGCTTCACCAAGTCTGGTGTGAAGTTGCCCGCGCTGACGACCCGTGAAGAGGATAGCCGGCTGGCAGAGCGGATGATGCTCATCGAGGAGCTCGATGCGACCTGGGCGGCCATCTACAAGCAGTTCCTCGAGATCCGCCTGACGCCGGGCTGGGAGAAGGTGCGGCAGGAGATGCAGGGCTGGATTGCGGAGCCCACGGCCGGACAGGAGCCCTGACGATGGCCGCGGAGATGACCCTCTTCGACAGCCTCGTGCTCGGTGTGGTTCAGGGCGTGACGGAGTTTCTGCCGATCAGCTCCGACGGCCACCTGCGGTTGGCGCACGACCTGCTGGGCGTGGCTGGCGAGGGTTCGCTGCTCTTCGACCTGATGCTCCACCTGGGCACGCTGGTCGCGGTCTTCCTCTTCTACCGGCAGGAGATCGGGCTCATTCTGCGCGACCTGTTGCCCGCGGTGACCGAGTTTCCGAGCCGTGGGTGGGCGGCGGTGAATGAGCGCGAGGGAGCGCGGCTGGCGCTGGTGACGGTGGTGGCCACGGTGCCGACCGGCATCATCGGGCTGCTGCTCAAGGAGGTGGTGTCGTCGGAAGCGATCCCGATGTGGGGTGTCTCGGCGCTGCTGGTTGTGAACGGCTTTGTGCTCTGGTCGAGCCTCTACGCCAAGGAGCGGGCGCTCACGCCTTCAACCGCCGGCGGGCTGGCTGCCATCGACTACCGTGGCGTGACGCTCGCGCGTGCGGCGCTGATCGGCGTAGCCCAGGGCATTGCCGTGCTGCCCGGCATCTCGCGGAGCTGCCTGACAATCGTCTCGTCGCTCTGGCTCGGCGTGCGGCGCGAAGATGCGGCACGGGTCTCCTTCCTGATGTCGATCCCGGCCATTCTGGGCGCGGTGGTGGTGGAGTTTGCCTCTGCTGCGCCGGCCGAACGGGGCGCACTGAACGCGCCGTTGATTGCGGGCGTGGCGGTCTCGCTCGTGGTCGGCCTTGGCGCGATCAACCTGCTGACGCGGGTGCTGCGTGCCGCACAGTTCCACCGGTTCGCCTGGTACTGCTGGGCGCTTGGCGGCGTCTCGCTCGCGATGTATCTGGCGAGCCGCTAGGTGAGGCTCTAGTTTCGACACGTTCGGCCCCCAGGGCCCTCTTTTGGTTCGAAGTTCTCCATGCATGCAGTCATCATGGCCGGCGGCGCCGGCACCCGTTTCTGGCCCCTGAGCCGCCGTCATCGTCCCAAGCAGCTGCTCTGCCTCTTCGGCGACAAGCCCATGGTTACCGAGACGGTCGACCGCTTTGAGGGGCTGGTCTCGAAGGATGAGATGGTGGTTGTGACCTCAGAGAACCTGGGCGATGCCATCGCGGAGGCCGTAACCGGGCTGCCTGCAGCCAACATCCTCCGAGAGCCGGAGGGCCGGAACACCGCGCCCTGCATCGGGATGGCCGCCGTCTTTGTGCGCGAGAAGCTGGGGCGGACCGATGAGGTGCTCGCCGTCTTTCCTGCCGACCACTACATCCGCGACACGGCAACCTTCCGGCGCCTCGTCTCGCAGGCTGCAGAGGAGGCGAAGAAGGGGGCCATCGTGACGCTGGGCATCGAGCCCACGAAGCCCGAGACCGGCTTCGGCTACATCCACCACGGCGCCTTCGACGCCGAGGGTGTGGCGAGCGTCGACAAGTTCGTCGAGAAGCCAAACCGTGAGACGGCCATGCGCTACCTGGCGGACGGAAACTACCTCTGGAACGCGGGCATCTTCTTCTTCACGGTGCAGACGATTCTGGACGAGATGCGGCGCCAGCTCCCGACGCTGGCCGGCCAGCTCGAGGAGATGGCGGAGCTGTTCCGGCGCGGCGGCGATCAGGCGGAGCTTGCTGCGATCTTCGAGCGGGTGGAGTCGATCTCCATCGACTACGGCATCATGGAGCGGGCACGCGAGGTGCGGGTGCTGTCGGCCAACTTCGGTTGGAGCGATGTGGGTGCCTGGGACGCGCTGCCCGATGTTGCCGAGACGGACGAGGCGGGCAACGTGACGATGGGCGATGTGGTGGCGATCGATTGCACCGACTCCATCCTGATGGGCCACGACAAGCGGGTGCTTGCGGCTGTCGGTCTGCGGAACATCGTCGTGGTTGATACCGAGGATGCGCTGCTAGTTGCGCCGCGCGATCGGGTGCAGGAGGTGCGGGCGATCGTGGAGTCGCTGCGCCACCGCGAAGGCAAAATCATTTAGCGCAGAGGAGAGAGCCATGAGCTTGAACGCCGAGATTTTCCGGGCCTACGACATCCGGGGCGTGGCCGACCGCGACCTGACAGACGATGTGGCTTTTGACCTGGGTCGCGCGCTCGGCAGCGAGGCTGTGGCGACCGGTGCGACCACCTTCGCGGTAGGCCGAGACTGCCGGCTCTCCGGTCCGAGAATCCAGGCGGCGCTGGTCCGCGGCCTCTCGTCGACCGGCCTGCGCGTGTTTGATGTGGGCATGGTCCCGACGCCCGTCCTCTACTTTGCGGTCTTCTTCCACAACCTGGGCGGCGGCGTGCAGATCACCGGCTCGCACAACCCGCCGGAGTTCAACGGCTTCAAGATGCTCCTCGGCCGCGACGCGATGCATGGCGACGGCGTGCAGGGGCTCTACCGGCGCATGGTGGCGCAGGAGTTCGTGACAGGTGCCGGCTCGCTGGAGCGGCTCGAGATTGAGGAGAGC
>CAIQPA010000566.1 GCA_903873545.1 uncultured delta proteobacterium | reverse complement strand
TGGCTGCGACAGGCGGTGAGCGAGGCCTCGCCGAAGGCAGTGATGAGGCTGTCTGCAAGCATGCCGTGGTCTGCCAGCACTGCCAGCGCCGGCCCCACCAGTTCGGTGCGTTGGTCCTTGAGCTCGAGGTCGAGTCGGGCCCGCCCCGCCAGCAGTTCACAGACCTGATGGAGCGTGGGGATTCCCTCTCCGTTCGTCATCTTGGCGGCTGCCAGTTCGGCGGCCGTGGATGAGGCAACGACGAGGTCGCGGTCGGTGCAGCGTTTGGTCGTGTCGTCGTGGCAGATGACGACCTGCCCGTCGGCCGTGAGCCAGGCATCTATCTCAATGCGGGTGGCTCCTTGACGCACAGCAAGGTCGATCGCGGCGAGCGAATTCTCGGGCGCCTCGTAGGCTGCACCTCGGTGTGCAATGAGCTCCATCGTTACTCCTCTGACCAGTGAATCCAGGCGAGCGCATCGATGTCGGCGCCGCGGTTGTCGCCAGGATAGTCAACGATGCGCACAAAGCGAACCTCGGAGAGGCCGCAGCCCGCCAGGTCGAACAGATCGCCGCCAGCCTCTGCCGATCCGGGCGCCATCCCGTTCTCCGCGTTGGCGAAGACCGGCTCGCGGCCTACCGTGTTTCGGCCGTATGCGCGGGCATCGGTCGGGAAGCCGAGCGGGAGCGAGGCGGGGTCTGGCGCACCGGCCAGCGGCACATAGTTAATGCCATCGGCCGAGACTTCGACGCGGGCTGGGTCGATGGCCCGCTGCGCGCGGCTGCTGACGGTCATCATGGGGTTTTCGTAGATGGCGAAGTCGGGGCCGGGACCGTCGTGGAGCACCACGCCTCCCAGGTTGAGGAGCAGTTCGGCGCCATCTGCGAGTGTGGCGAGGGTGCTGGTGTCGGCGTTGGGGACGAGCGAGGTACCGCCGGCAGGTGGGCCGCTGATGAGCTCGGTCACTTCGCGTGCGATCCGGACGGGCTCATAGGCGATCGCGATCAGCTGGTCGCCCGAGGCCCAGGCGGGCGGGAGCCAGATGCCTGCGTCTGCGAAGCCTGCGATGCCGATGGAGAGTCCGTCGCGGATGAGCTGCGCTGCAGGTGCGATGGGGCCCGCTGCGGGCGCATCGAGGGGCAGGGCGAAGAGCTCTGCGGAGCCGTAGGTGCCGGCCCAGGCCCGGCTCTGGCTATCGACGAAGACCTGGGTGAAGTCGAAGTCGGCGGCACGAACTGGGGCCAGCCAGGCAGCCGCGTCGCCACCGCGGATGACCTCGCGGGTTGCAGCCTGCAAGACCCAGGCGTTGGCGCCGTAGGCGTCGCCGGCGACCACCAGCCCCGTCGCTGCATCGAGCGCGAAGGAGGAGGCCGCGGCGCCCAGCGCGACAAACCCTGTGGGCAGCAGCGCGAACCGGTCGACGAAGGCGATGCCGGCCACATTTTCCGCGTAGTCGCCGGCGCAGCCGACGAGCAGCTCGTTTTGGAAGCGGTCGATCCAGATGGGGTTCCGGCAGGCGTCGTCGAGCAGGAGCGGGTCGAGTTCGGCGGTCTCGGGCAGGGCGTCCACGGGCGCGCCGAGGGCGTTGTCGAGGAGGAAGAGAGCGGCGGGCTCGTAGGTGTAGTCTGGTCGCAGGCCAGGGTCGGCGACGACGAGGAGGCCTTGGTCAACGAGGCCGGTGCCGCCGGACTCCAGCGCGATCGCGCGATTCGGGAAGGCGGCAGCGAGATCGAGGGCGCTCTCGATGACGAGGTCGCCCTTGCGGAGGATGGAGAGGGTGTTGTTGTGGCCGATCAGCCAGAGGGTGGCACCGTCTCGGCCTATGAGATCGTAGCCGCCGTTGCCGTCGAGGGTTACCGGCGCGGGGGTCCAGCTGCCGGTGGCGAGCGAGAGCTTGCGGAGGCTGGTGGGGGTGGTGTCGCCGAAGACATCGCCGGAGGCGACAACGAAGAGTTCATCGCCGATGCGGCGGGCGCGGGTGGGGAGGTTGCCAGCGGCTTCACCGGCATCGACCTGGCCGGAGCCTTCGAAGAGCTCGTGGATGCTGTCGGTACTTCCGCCGAGCGCGAAGAGGTCGGGGCCGATGATCACGGGGATGCGGGCCTCGCGCCCCGCTGCAGCCACGGTCAATTCTCCCTTGCCCGTGCGGCGGGCTGCACCGGCCTGGTCGAAGAGGTCGGTTGGGAGCGTGACTGTGAATTCGCCCTCCGCGGCCTGCCGCTCGATGCCGTCGGCTCCCACGACCGAGATGGTGAGTTGCGGGCTTTCTCCAACGCGGAGGAGGAGGGGGTTGGGCGAGACGCGGAGAGCCAGAGCCGCATCGGATGTATCGCCGGAGCCGTCGGCGGTTGTGTCTCCTGAGCCCTCCGTGGCGGTGTCGCCGGTGGCATCGCCGGAACCATCGCTGGTTGCATCGCCGGAGCCGTCCTCGACCTGCTCACTGTCCGGGTCGTCGGAGCAGGCGCTCTGCGCAAGGCAGAGCAAAAGAACACAACCTCTGCCATTCAATCCATTCAACATCTTCAACATCACGCCTCTCTCACCCGAAGGGGCAAAGACAACGGGAGGAAGACGCCACGAGGACCGTCGACGTGCTCATTCCCGAAGCCGTCATGAACCCGGAACAACACGTTCCGAGGGCTCGAGCCGGTCTCCTGGCTCACGGCTGCTCCGAGGAGCGGCTTCGCGCCTTCCCACGCCGAAGCGCAGTGGCAGAATGCGAAGTCATGACCGTTTACAGTGGCGGGTCCGCGTCGGCATTTCACCGAACTTCCCTGCAGCGGCGAACATCGCCGGCTGCGCTCAAGCCACGCGCCCATTACCCTCGCCTCCGCTGTGCTGTCAACGCACGCGTCGGCGGTTGCTGATCTGAATCTCAACTTCTGCCATACCCCTCGCATGAAGAGTCTTCGCGTCCAGATGATCGTCCTGTCGCAGGCATTGGTGCTGCTCGCCTGCCTGCCGATCGCATTTGGCGGGTTGTGGCTGTCGCGGCGCGAGCTGGAGGAGGAACTCTCTCACCGGCTCATCGGTCTCGCGCAGGCCTACGCGGCCCACCTCGAGATGACCCACGACGCGGGGCGATTGGAGCGACTTCAGGCCGACAGCGTGGCCACGCACGGTCGGCTCAAAGCGGAGATGACGACCTTTCGTGACGCCACCGGCCTCGGCCGCGTTCGCGTAGTCGACAAGCAACTCCGGGTCTTGGTGGATACGAACAGTGCTGACACCATCATGCCTGCCTTCGACCTTGAACCTGAGCGCTTGGAGATCGACCATGTTCTCCAAGCCGGCACGGCGACCACCTCGCTGCGCTTCGAGGCCGAAGACGGTACCCTCATGCAGCGTGGGTTCGCGGTGCTGCGGTCGGACGGTCAGGTCGTCGGCGCCGTCGTCGCAGAGGGCAGCGCGCCCTTCTTCGAGGGTCTGCGGGATTTTGCGCTGATGGTCGGCATCTTCTTGGTGGTGATGCTGCTGTCTGTGGCAGCGCTGACCTACCGTTTCTCGCGCCGCCTTACGGTGCCGCTCGGCCGGCTCCTCAGCGTGACGCAGCGGCTCGAGGAGGGGGCGCTCGAGACGGTCGTTCCGTCGCTTGGTACGAACGAGGTGGGTGATTTGGCGCGGGCCATTGAGCGGATGCGGGCAGCGCTGGCAGCGCGCGACACGCAGACCCAGATGTTGCTGGCCGGCATCGCCCACGAGGTGCGCAACCCGCTCTCGGGCATGGAGCTCTTCGTGGGGCTGCTCGAGGAAGACCTCCGCGGAGACCCGATCGCGCACGAGAAAGTGGAGCGGGTGCGGCGTGAGCTCGACTACCTCAAGCGGGTGGTCGAGGAGTTTCTCGCCTACTCGCGGAATGTGCGGGCGAGCACCGTCCGGTTCGGCGGAAGAGAACTGCTGCTGGAGGTTGCGGAGTCGTGCAGCTGCGTCGCACAGGCGGCAGGGGTTCGCGTGGTCGTGCAGCCCGCGCAGATCGAACTGACGGCCGACCGCGAGATGCTGCGCGGTGCGGTTGCAAACGTGGTCCTCAACGCAATCCAGGCCTCTTCGGCCGGGAGCGTCGTCCGGCTCGAACTGCAGCAGGAGGGAAGCTTCCGCGTGGTGGAGGTTGTCGACGGCGGGCGCGGCATGTCGGCCGAGGTGTTGTCGCGCGCGAATCAGCCCTTCTTTACGACGCGGGAGAAGGGGACGGGGCTCGGCCTGGCGCTGGCACAGAAGGTGGCGGAGCGGCACGGCGGAAGGCTCTCCGTCGCCTCAACGGAGGGTGTGGGGACGACGGTGCGGTTCTCGCTGCCCTTCGACCTGGCGGTACCGCTGGCGGTCGAAGATGCGGCAACATCGCTCGGTCCCGACTGGATTGGTTAGAGGCTTCATCGCTGGCGGAAGGGAGAGGAGCAGATGGCGAACATCTTTGTGATTGATGACAACGGCACGGTCCGTGAGGGCGTGTCGGCGGTGCTCGAGAAGGCGGGCCATCGTGTGACCTCGTTCACGGGTGGCAAGTTGGCGATCGAGGAGTTCGCCAAGCGACCGGACGACATCGACATGGTGATCACCGACCTCAAGATGGAGCCGGTGGGTGGCATGGAGGTGCTCCGCGAGGTGAGGCTGCTCGAGCCGTCGGCGTTGGTGCTGCTCATCACCGCCCACGGGAGTGTAAAGACGGCGGTGGAGGCGATGCAGCAGGGTGCCTTCGACTTCATCGAGAAGCCCTTTCCGGCAGAGCTGCTGCGGTCGAAGGTGCAGCGCTGCCTGGAGGTGCGGGAGGAGCGCAAGCGTGGCCGCAAACTGGAGCATGAGAACGACTATCTGCGGCGCGAGCTCCGCGGCGGCGGCACGGACGATGCGCTGGCCCGGATCATCGGAGAGTCGGAGCCGGTGGTCCGTCTCAAGCGGCAGATCGTGAAGGTAGCGCCGTCGGACGCCACGGTGCACATCCATGGCGAATCGGGGAGCGGCAAGGAGCTGGTGGCGACGGCGCTGCACGAACTGAGCGGTCGGCGGCGCGGGCCGCTGGTCAAGGTGAACTGCGGCGCGATCGCCGACACGCTGCTGGAGTCGGAGCTCTTCGGGCACGAGAAGGGCGCCTTTACGGATGCGGGCCGTCGCCGTCTTGGGCGGTTCGAACTGGCCGACGGTGGCACGCTCTTCCTCGATGAGATTGGTGATGTGAGCCCGTCGATGCAGGTGAAGCTGCTCCGCGTGCTTCAGGATCGGACCTTTGAGCGGGTGGGCGGCGAGCGGAGCATCGTCTGCGACGTGCGGGTCGTGACGGCGACGAACAAGGATCTGGCGGCCGAGGTGAAGGCGGGGCGGTTTCGCGAAGACCTCTACTACCGCCTCAACATCATCCCGCTGACGGTGGCGCCGCTGCGCGAGCGTTCTGGCGATATCGCTGCGCTGGCCCAGCACTTTCTGGAGCGGGCTCTTACGAAGAGCCGGCTGCCGCCCCACCGGCTCACCGAGTCGGCGCTGGCAGCGCTCACGAGCTATCGGTGGCCCGGAAACGTGCGCGAGCTTGAGAATGTGATCGAGCAGGCGGTGGTGCTTTCAGATGGGCCTGACATCGGTGTCACGGACCTCTCAGCACACGTTCTGGGTGGCTCCCGCGGCGACCACTTGAGCCTGCCGGAGGGCGACCGCTCGCTACCGGAGCTCCTCGACGCCATCGAACGCCAGCTCATCCTCCGCGCCTACGATAAGGCGGGCGGCGTGAAGACGGAGGCGGCGCGCCTGCTCGGCATCAAGACGCCGGCACTTTACTACAAGCTGGAGAAGTACGGCATTGGAGAAGTTCACAGCAGGTCGTCAGAAAGCTGACGGTTGTTCGCTGCTACGGGTGTGATGGTGTAGGATTGGGTGAGCAGTGACACTGCGCCCGTGCGTTGGCGCACAATTTGCAAACTGCTCTGCGTCTTTTCATGATGAGCGTTCCGATGCGCTGGCTTCTAGGTTCCATGGCACTCGCCACGCTGCTGTTTTCAGCGGGTTCTGCGCGTGCTGATGAGCTCAGCGATCTGGCGGCGCAGGTGCGGCAAGAGTCGGTGCTGGTTGAGCGGATGACCGCAGCACACGGGGGCAATCTTGCGCGATACGAGCTGCTCGCGAAGTCCATCCAGGCCGCCAAGCGGGCTGCGAGTGGCAGTCCTGTCGCGGCTGCCACGCTGCAGGCCGACCTGAAGCTGGCGCATGAGCAGGCGGTGGCGCTTCAGCTTGCAAATGGCGATCTGGTCGTCGCGCAGCAGCGGCTCGATGCCTTCATCGAGCAGTATCGGGAGTCGTTGCTTGCGCGCATCGAGACGCTGCAGTTCGAGCTTCGGCAGCCTGCGCGTGCCGCCAGCGTGGGGAAGGAGCTCCAGCGGCTTACCGCCGAGCTGGCTCAGGTCCGTGCTCCGCTCCCGCCCATGTCGGCGTCGCCCGTCGAGGCCATTCTCGATGTCGCCGCGCCGACGCCGGAGCAGCTGATGGCTGCATCGCTTGAGCTCCGCGACCACGCGGCTCGCCTCGAGCGGCAGCTCAGCGAGGTTCGCTCGCGCATTCAGGCAGAGGAGCAGCAGCGGCGCCTGCAGGGCCGGCTCCGTGCGATGGCCTCGAGCGATGCGCTCTTTGAAGATGGCTTCGGTTCGCGCGGACGGACAGCGCGCCCATCAGAGGCTGCCTCGTCGCGCGTCGCGACCGATACGGCGGCGACCGCAGAGCGGCCGGCGCCCGAGCAGACCGGGTTTGCGGCTGACAGCGTGGGAGCTCCCGCGCCGAGCGGCCCCGTGACGGGCGCGCCGGGCGGTGAGGGCGGTCGCGTTGCAGTCTTGGCGCCCAGTCGAGGTACGACAGGCCCGGTCGAGCTTCAGGGCAGCGTGCTCCCCGGCGCGTCGGGAGCGCTGGTGGAGCTCCGGAGCCGCGAGGCGGCCATCCTGCGGAGCATCGCAGAGGCGCAGCGGGCGCGGGTGCGTCTGGAGCAGGCGTCGGCGGCGTTGCGTGAAGAGGAACAACGCGCGCCGTAATGCTGTTGGAGCCGTGCGGAGACTCACTCCGCCACGTCAGCATCGCGCTCTCCACGGGCCGATGCGGTCACGATGTGCATTCCACGCCCACTCCGCCTATGGCCACTGCGCACGGGGCTTTCTAGAAGCCCTCTGGCGCTGTTCATCCCGCCTGTTTCTGGGCGGACGAGCAGCGTTGTTTCAGACCGCTCAGCATCGTTCGCAGTTTCGGCGCATCCCGAAGCAAGACTCTCGCATCACCTCGCCTCCCTGATCGGGACGCGGTTGCCCATTGGTTCCTATGACAGACACGACCGTTTCCGAAACGCCCGAGCAGCACCGTTACAAGCGTCCGCGCGGCGGCCGTCGCTGGTGGCTCATCGCTTTGGTCCTGGCTGCAGTGGGCGGAGGCGCCTACTACAAGTTCGGGCGCAAGGCAGAGGAGCCCACCGGTCCGGGATACCTGACAGAAAAGGTCTCCAAGGGGGCCATCGAAGAGACGGTCCGCGCCACCGGAACCGTGCAGCCGCTGCTGGAGGTCACGGTAGGTGCACAGGTCAGCGGGCGCATCTCGGCCGTTCACGTGGACTACAACGCCAAGGTGAAGGCGGGCGATCTGCTGGCTGAGATTGATGCGGCGCCCTATGAGGCGCAGCTGGCGCAGGCCCGTGCGTCGCTCCTCTCTGCGCGTGCGCAGCGGGCGCAGGCCTCCGCCAATCTGGCGCTGGCCGAGAAGAACCTGGCCCGTGCAAACGAGCTCCGCGCTGCCGCGTTGAACGCCCAGTCGGAGGTGGATCAGGCGGTCGCGGCCCGCGATGCGGGGCGGGCCTCGGTGCAGGTGGCAGAGGCGCAGATCGCCCAGGCGAACGCAGGGCTGTCCGAGGCCGAGAACCGGCTCACCTACACGCGGATTCTCGCGCCCATCGACGGCATCGTCTCCAAGCGTGGCGTCGAGCCGGGCCAGACGGTTGCGGCCAGCTTCCAGACGCCGACGCTGTTTGTCATCGCCAATGACCTCACCCGGATGCGCATCATCGCCAACGTGGACGAGGCCAACATCGGCAAACTGAAGGAGAGCATGAAGGCGGTCGCCCGTGTCGAGGCCTATCCCCGCGACACCTTCGACGGCACCGTCACCTCGCTCCGCATCACGCCGATCACGACGAATGGGGTTGTCTCGTATGAGTCGGTCATCGAGGTGAGCAACGACGACGGACGGCTCCGGCCCGG
>CAIQPA010000565.1 GCA_903873545.1 uncultured delta proteobacterium | reverse complement strand
GGTAGCCCGGCACATACTTCTGCACCTCGGCGATCATCGCGTGGACCGAGGCGCGGATGGCCTCCTGGTCGGGGTCGGTCTCGGTGAGACAGTGGATGGTGTCGCGCATGATGATCGGCGGGTCGGCCGGGTTGATGATGATGATGGCCTTGCCCCGCTTCGCGCCGCCCACGCGCTCCACGCCGGTGGCGGTGGTGCGGGTGAACTCATCGATGTTGGCGCGGGTGCCGGGGCCGGCAGAGCGAGACGAGACGGTGGCGATGATCTCGCCGTAGTCGACCGGCTGCACGCGGCTGACGGCGTAGACCATGGGGATGGTGGCCTGGCCGCCGCAGGTGACCATGTTGAGGTTGCTGGCGCCGAGCGCGATCTGGGCGGCGAGGTTGACGGAGGGCACGCAGTAGGGGCCGATGGCGGCGGGCGTGAGGTCGATCATGACCGCGCCCTGCTCGATGACCTTGCGGGAGTTTTCGGCGTGGGCGTAGGCGCTGGTCGCGTCGAAGGCGATGCGGATGTTGTCTTCCCGCATGTGGGCGATGAGGCCGTCTACCCCCTCGTGGGTGGTCTTGAGGCCGTGCGAGCGGGCACGGGCGAGGCCGTCGGAGTCGGGGTCGATGCCCACCATCCAGACAGGCTCGATTTCGGCGCTGCGAAGCGCCTTGTACATGAGATCGGTTCCGATATTTCCGGAGCCGATGATGGCGCAGCGAACTCGTTCCATCAGGTCACGCAGGGTCGAGGGGGAGAGAAATCAGGCGAGCTCGCGCAGGAACTGCAGGCTCACGTCGTTGAACAGGCGGGGGTGCTCGACCATGACCCAGTGACCGCACTCGGTGATGGTCATCACCCGGGCGTTGCGGCAGTTCATGGCGATGGCCGTGGCACCGGAGATGGGGCAGAACTGGTCGCCCGTGCCCCAGAAGGTGAGCGACGGCACGGCCAGGTTGGGCAGCTCGGGCGCGAGGTGGGGGACCGCCAGCGAGGTGAAGACCTTGCGGGGCTGCGTGAGGGCAACCTCGAGCCGCTCGTGGAGCGTCTCCTCGGAGAGGATGGAGGGGTCGTGGAGCTGCAGCGAGAAGATTTTGCGCATGCTCTCAAGCGAGAAGCCGGCCGGGTCGAGGACAGACTTCATCATGGTCCGGATGCCGCGGAGGCCCATGTAGACTTCGCGCTCTTCGAGGCCGCCCGGCGCCATGAGAATCAAGCCTGCGACAAGCTCGGGGTGGTCGAGCGAGAGCCGAATGCACATGGCGCCGCCGAGCGAGTTTCCGACCAGGACGAAGCGCTCAAGGCCGATGGCCTGTGTGAAGCGGAGCAGCGCATCGGTGAGGAAGGCGAGCGTGTAGTCGACATCCTCCGGCTTGCTCGAGTGGCCGAATCCGATGGTGTCGGGGACGATGGTCCGAAAGCCCGACGCAGCCCAGAGCGGGAAGTTGCCCTTGAAGTTGCTGTAGCCGCTCGCGCCGGGGCCTGAGCCGTGGACGAAGACGACGGGGAGCCCTGCGCCGGCCTCATGGTAATGGACGCGGAGGCCATCTTCGAGCTCAACGAACTTGCCGACGGGGAGAGCGGACGACGGGGATTGGCTCATGGGGCTACCTCGGGGCGGAGAGGGGCTCTCTCCTAACCGCCTCGCGCGGGCGAGGGAAGCGGAACGGTGGGCGAAGCGGCACGGTCGAAAGTCTTGCGACTCGGGTCACACAACCCTAGTCAGCGGCCCAAGTACCATGGCGCCTGCGACCTCCTTTTGCATCGCGCCACCGTTATCCACTGGAGTCTCCGCGATGCGTCTTCTCTCCCTGCTTGCCCTCGGCCTCCTCTCTCTCGCTGTTGGCTGCGACAAGCCTGCCGAAGTTACGCAGCCGCCGGTCCAAGTGCTGATTGGCGAAGGCAGCGCCGACCCCGCGGCACTCGCGGCGATGGCGCAGAAGCAGGCTCCCGAGGCGAGCGGTGAGGCCGGCTGCGGCGGCGAAGTGGAAGCCAGCGGCGCGCCCGGTTGTGGCGGCGGCGAGCAGGGAAGCTGCGCCGGTGCCGATGGTTCGGGCTGCGCCGGCGGTTGCGGCAAGCACGAAGGTGAGTGCACAAAGGATGCAAACGGCAAGTGCGCCTGCGAAGGCTGCAAGGGCTGCGGCGACGGCACCAAGGGCGACTGCTGCGGCGGCGCCGACAAGGGCGAGCACATGGGCTGCGGCGGCGCGGGCGAAGAGGCCGCTGCCAAGCCGGCCGGCGAGCACGAAGAGGACGAGATGGAGGCACTTGAGAATGTGCCGGCCGACAAGATCAAGGCGCAGCCCGGCCTCACCGTCGGTGACATCACCCGCTGCCCCATGAGCGGCGAGGTCTTCCGCATCAAGGCCAACAGCCCCAAGTCGGTCGTCGACGGAAAGACCTACTACCTCTGCTGCAAGCGCTGCGTGGGCAAGTTCGAAAAGAACCCCGCCAAGTACCTCGCCAAGTAGTCCTGCCCTCCGCCCGTTACGCCGGTCAGAAGAGGACGAGCGTGACGAGGATGAAGATGGGTACCAGGATGAGGAAGGCGTAGCGCATGTAGGCGAAGAAGGAGGGCATCTTGACCCCGTTCTCCTCTGCCACCGCACGCACCATGAAGTTGGGTCCGTTGCCGATGTAGGTGAGCGCGCCCATGAAGACCGAGCCGCAGGCGATCGCGGTCAGGTAGAGGCTGGCTGCATCGCCCGTCGCCAGCCACTTTCCGATGAAGGGGCCATCGGCCTCCACGCCCGCCTGGCCGGCCGCTGTGGCTGCCATCGCGAGGTAGGTGGGCGCATTGTCGAGCACCGCCGAGAGCATGCCGGTGGCCCAGAAGAAGTGCCACGGCAGGTCGAGCGCCAGCTCCTTGGCGTTGGCGTTGAGCAGCAAGAGAGGTGCCGACATCGTCGCGAAGATGCCGGCAAAGAGGATCGCGACCTCCAGAATCGGCCCGAACGAAAAGTTGTTCTCCGTGCGGATGCGCTGCGAGGTGGTCAGATAGCCGATGCCTGAGAGCAGCAGCAGCAGCCCCTCCTGCAGCCCCACCGGCCAGCCCTCCGGCCCGAAGCCCCAGTGCTGGCCGCGTGCCACGACAACCAGCACGACCAGTCCGAGCAGCACGAGGTTGTTCTTCCCCTCGATGCGAAGCGGCTCATGCTGCATCACCTCCTCGAAGGTGTGGACGGTCTCAGAGGCCGCCTCCTCCTTGTTGATGACCGACTGATCGAGGAGGTTGAAGATGACAAGGAGGATGCCGTTCACCATGAGCCAGGGAAGCCAGAGCGAGAAGGTCCAGGCGAAGGGCACGCCCTTGAGGAAGCCCAGGTAGAGCGGAGGGTCGCCCAGCGGCGTGAGCAATCCTGCGCAGTTCGAGACGATGAAGATGAAGAAGACCACGATGTGTGAGCGGGCCACCCGCTTGCGGTTGGCGCGGAGCAGGGGCCGGATGAGGATCATGGAGGCGCCCGTGGTGCCGACCACGTTGGCAAGCAGCGCGCCGATGGCGAGGATCGCCGTGTTGGCGAGCGGCGTGCCGGCGAGGCTGCCCCGCAGATAGACACCCCCGCCGAGCAGGTAGAGGCTCAGGATGAGCGATATGAAGGAGAAGTACTCGACGCCTGCATGCATGAGCTGGAACTTCCCGCCGTCGCCAAAGGAATGGATGAACCAGGCGGCGAAGGGGAGCGCGATGAGCCCCATCACCATCCCGCGGTTGCGGTTGCTCTCCCACCAGTGGGGCGCCAGCGCCGGCATGAGCGCGATGAGCAGGAGCACGGCGAGGAAGGGGAGCGCGGCCCAGAAGGAGAGCTGCGCGGCGATGGCGGCAGGGGTCATGAGCATGCGAGGCGACTCCAGAAGAACCGGCGCACGGCCGAAAGAACAGACCGGAGACTGGGCTGCAGGACCGGCAGCGTTTGGATAGGCGCTCGGGTTACAGGGTCAAGGTTTGCGGCGGCGAGGGCCAAAAACGACGAAGGGGCCCGTAGGCCCCGGCATCGCAGAGGGCTCGATTACTCGGCAGCCGTCTTGACCTTGGTCGCGGCGATCGTGACGCCCTCGCCCAGGCCGGAGCCGATGCGCATGGAGTAGAAGGAGCGGTAGACGAAGACGGCGCTGATGATGAAGAAGAGGGCCGAGAGGCCAAGGCGGAGTGCCTGGTTGTCGATGCCGATGGCCAGCTCGACGGCGAGGATGCCGAAGAGCGAGGTGAACTTGATGACCGGGTTCATCGCGACGGAGGAGGTGTCCTTGTAGGGGTCGCCAACGGTATCGCCGACGACGGTCGCGTCGTGGATCTCGGTGCCCTTGGCCTTGAGGACGACCTCAACATACTTCTTGGCGTTGTCCCAGGCGCCGCCGGCGTTGGCCATGAAGTTGGCCTGGAAGAGGCCGAACATGGCGATGGCGATGAGGTAGCCGATGAAGAGGAACTCATCGAGGAAGGCGAAGGAGAGGGCGGCGAAGAAGACGGTCAGGAAGATGTTGAAGGTACCCTTCTGGGCAGCCTCGGTGCAGATCTGGACGACCCGCTGGCTATCTTCGGTGGAGGCCTTCTCGCCGTCGAGCTTGATGTTGTCGCGGATGAACTCGACCGCGCGGAAGGCGCCGGTGGCGACGGCCTGCGTGGCAGCGCCGGAGAACCAGAAGATGACCGCGCCACCCAGGATGAGGCCGATGAGGAAGAGCGGGTTGAGGATGGAGAGCTGCTTGATGGCTGCTGCGTCCGTGAGGCCGCCCGTCAGCTTCATGACGAGCGAGAAGATGAGGGTGGTCGCGCCGACGACGGCCGTACCGATGAGCACCGGCTTGGCGGTCGCCTTGAAGGTGTTGCCGGCCGCGTCGTTGTCTTCGAGGTACTGCTTGGCCTTGTCGAAATCGACGTCGAAGCCGAAGTCGCGCTTCACATCCTCCTTGAAGGTGGGGATGTTCTCGATGAGCGACAGCTCGTAGACCGACTGGGCGTTGTCAGAGACGGGGCCGTAGGAGTCGACTGCGATGGTGACGGGGCCCATGGAGAGGAAGCCAAAGGCGAGCAGGCCGAAGGCGAAGACGCCGGGGGCGGTCATAACATCCTCCGTGATAGGAGCGCCGATGTAGGCGGCGATACCCATGAGGAGGGCGATGATGATGCCGAGCCAGTAGGCCGCGTAGTTACCGGCGACGATGCCCGAGAGGACATTGAGCGAGGCGCCCTGGCGCGAGGCGTCGACGATCTCGAGGACGTGGCCCGACTTCATGGAGGTGAAGACCTTGACCGCCTCGGGGATGAGGGCGCCGGCGAGGGTTCCGCACGACATGATAGCAGCAGCGCGCCACCAGAAGTCAGGGCCGCCGATGTCGGAGAGGAGCCAGTTCGTGACGCCGAAGGTGGCGGCGATGGAGACGATGGCGGTGATCCAGATCAGGCGAGTGAGGCCGGCCTCAAAGTCCATCTCGGCGGCGTTCTTCTTGGCCGAGTCGAGCACCCACGAGATGGCGTAGGAGAGGAGCGAGGTGATGATCATCACGGAGGCGATGAAGAAGATCCAGGTGATGAGCGAGCCCTGGGCCTGCTCGCTCTTCACGGCGAGCATGATGAAGGTGATGAGCGCGACGGCGGTCACGCCATAGGTCTCGAAGCCGTCTGCCGTGGGGCCAACCGAGTCGCCCGCGTTGTCGCCGGCGCAGTCGGCGATGACGCCGGGGTTACGGGCGTCGTCTTCCTTGATCTTGAAGACAATCTTCATGAGGTCGGAGCCGACGTCGGCAATCTTGGTGAAGATGCCGCCGGCGATGCGGAGCGCCGAGGCGCCGAGCGAGGTGCCGATGGCGAAGCCCATGAAGCAGGCGCTGGCGATGTCGCGGGGCACAAGCATCAGCGTGCCGATCATGATCAGCAGAGCGAGCGAGACAAGGATGAGGCCGACCGACATGCCGGCCTGCAGCGGGATGGAGTAGGCGGGGTAGGGGCGGCCCATGAGGGCGGCGAAGGCCGAGCGGCTGTTGGCGTAGTTGTTGATGCGCATGCCGAACCAGGCGATGGCGGAGGCGCCGGCGATGCCGATGAGCGAGTAGATGAGGATGATTCCGACGTCGGTGATCTTGGAGACGACATCAGCATCAGCCTTCAGGGGGTGAAGCACGCCGAAGTAGAGGCCGACAACGATGGCGATGAGCACCCAGAGCTGCATGATGAACTTAATCTGCGTCTTCACGTAGGTGACGCAGGTGGCGTAGATCAGGTCGGAGATCTCGAGCATGGCCGTGTGGACGGGCAGCGCCTTGACCTTGAGGAACAATACAATGCCGACGATGAGGCCGATGGCGGAGATGCCGGCGCCAGCGGCGAGCAGCATCTGGGCCGACATGCCGGCAACCTGCAGGGTGGCGAAGTCGGGCAGTAGGATGGCAGCATCGCTCGCCTGGGCGGGAGCCGCCATGAAGAGGCCGATGATGGCTACGAACAGAGGGGCCAAGAGGCGCTCCACCCGCGTCAGACAGGATTTCGAGACTTCACGGATCATAAAAACCAACCTCCAAGCGGGGAACATAATGCTTCGTTTCGCCGCACAGAGGCGGCTTCGCGATTTTCGGGATGTATCTACCCACAGTTTTGCCGCAAAAAACGGTACCATGGATGCGGCGCGGCGGTTACCCCACCGATCTTGGAGTGTCAAGAAAGGCGCCGCCCCGCAGAGATAGACGGCGCCGCACGGCTTCACTATCGCCAAACCGTCAACAGGAGGTCACCGATGCGCCGTTCCACCACCCTAATCGCCACCCTGCTTGCCCTCCTCACGCTCAGCGCCTGCGCAACCGATTCCGATGCGGATGGCCCGATCACCTTCCTGCCCGACGGCTCCGCCGACACGACCGGCGACAGCGGCGGCACCGGCGACACGGCGCTGGCCGACACCAGCCCCGACGATGTGGCGGCCGATACGGCTCCTGACGACGGCAGCGCCGACACCACCGATGGAAGCGGCAGCAGCGACACCGATCTCGGCGATGCGACGTCCGACACCACAGATGGCAGCGGAAGCGGCGATGCGGGCGAAACCGACACGACCGACGACACGGCGCTGGCCGACACCACGGATGACGCCGACGTCCTCGACGACACCACGCCCGACCTCGACACCACCGATACCACGCCCGACCTCGACGCGACCGACACCACCGATACCACGCCGCCCCGCGTCTGGGTCGTCCCCTGCGACGCCGGCTGCCCCACCGGCCTCACCTGCGACGAGACGGGCTACTGCCGGCGCGCCACCGTGGCCGAGAGCTATGCGGAGGGCAGTGCAGACCCCACCTCCGGCGTCGGCCTCTCCAACCTCGCGCTCCCCGACCCGGCCGGCACCACGCCCGACATCGCGCCGCTCGACTGCAACGGCACCACCAGCTGCCTCTCCCCCTTTGTCTGCAACACGGATGGCAGCTGCACCGCCCCCTGCACCGCCTGCGGCGGCGACTGCGACTACGAGTCGCTGAACTACGCCTCCCGCAACCACATCCAGACCGACCTGCTCTACGCCGGAACCCCGGCCGGCGGCAGCCACCACCTCTGCTGGGCGCCCTGGGGCATCTCCACCACCCCGGTCGGAGATGAGCACTGGGTCCACAACCTCGAGCATGGCGGCGTCGCCTTCCTCTACCGATGCACCACCGACTGCTCCGCGGAGGTGGTCCAGCTGACCGACTATGTCTCCACCCTGCCCGTCGGAACCGCGGTGATGAGCCCCGAGCCCATGCTCAACCACCGCTTCACCATCGTGGCCTGGGGCTACCGGCTCGAGACCGACTGCCTCGACCTCGCCGCCTTCGAAGCCTTCTACATCGAGCATCAGGGCCACGGCCCCGAAGCGACCACCATGCCGCCACCTCCTCAATGCCTCTAGGATTGCCCGTGCGACACCTCCTCCTGCTCCTGCTCCCCGCCCTCCTCTGCTCCGCCTGCGACACCGACGGCGACAGCGACGGCCCCATCGAGGCCTCTGCTGACACCGGCGCAGACACCGCGACGGGCGAGACCTTCCCCTGCACCCCCACCTCCTGTCTCGGCGGCCTCCGCTGCGACGAGAGCGGCTTCTGTGCGCGGCCGGTGGCAGCTGAGCTCTTCGCAGAGGGGAGCGCCGACCCCCGCTCCGGCGTCGGCATGGCCAACACCTTTGCGCCCAGCTTGGGCTCCGCTGAGCCCGACATCGCGCCGCTGGACTGCAACGGCTCGGGCGAGGCCTGCGCGGAAGGATTCGACTGCCAGGCGGGCGGCGCCTGCGCCGCTGCCTGCACCGCCTGTGGTGGCGATTGCCGGTACGAGGCCTCCAACTATGCCATCCGGAACCACATCTCTGCCGATCTGCTCTACGCCGGCTTGCCGATGGGCGGCAACCACCACCCCTGCTGGGCCGCCTGGGGCGAGCACACCAAGCCGCCCGGCGATGAGCGCTGGGTACACAACATGGAGCATGGCGGCGTGGTCTTCCTCTACCGCTGCCCCGAGGGCTGCGAAGCAGAGGTGGAGCAGCTTCGAAACTACGCCGCCACTCTCCCGCAGGGGACCTGGGTGCTGGCGCCCGAGCCCAACCTGAGCAGCCGTTTCGGCGTGGTCGCCTGGGGCTTCAAGCTCCAGACCGACTGCTTCGATCTGGCCGCAACCACCGCCTTCTACGACCTCCACGAGGGCAACGGACCCGAGGCTACCCAGATGGCGCCGCCCGCGCAGTGCCTCTGAGGCAGACCCGCGAACGGCGCTTCCCACCGGGCGGCGAGGCTGCTACCGACGCGCCCGTTGCGGCGGGCTGACGGAGAGGCGAATCATGTGCGGCGTCATCGGAGTCTTTGCGACGGGTCGGGACACCTTCGATGAGGTGGTGGCCGGCCTCTTCCAGATGCAGCACCGCGGGCAGGACGCCTGCGGCATCGCCATGGCTGACGGCGACCGCTTCTCGCTCCACAAGGCCACCGGCCTGGTGAAAGAGGTCTTCGGCCTCCGCCCCGAAGGCATGCAGGGCTCCGTCGCCTGCGGCCATGTCCGATACCCGACACAGGGCGGCAACCGGGCCTGCAACGCGCAGCCCCACCTCATCGCCGAGCCGGGCTGCGAACCGCTCGCGCTGGCCTCCAACGGCGACGTGACCAACTACGGGAGCCTGCGGGCAGACTACGAGGCGCGCGGCGTGACCTTCGCAGGCTCGAACGATGCAGAGCTCATCCTCCGCATCATCGTCGAAGCAAGGAAGGAGGGCGCAAGCCTGCTCGACGCCATCCGCTTCATGCAGCGCACACTGCGCGGCGCCTACTCGGTCTGCATGGTCTCGGAGGGCCGCCTCTGGGGCATCCGCGATCTCTACGCCGTGCGCCCGCTGAGCCTCGGCCGGCTCGAGGATGGCTGGATGCTGGCGAGCGAGACGCCGGCTATCGATATCAACCGCGGCCAGCTCGAGCGGGAGCTAGAGCCGGGCGAGGTGGTCGAGATCTCCGACGCGGGCTGCACCTCGCACCTGCACCCCGACCTCATCGCGCTGCGCGGCGGACGGACCACGGCCGCCCACTGCTCCTTCGAGCATGTCTACTTCAGCCGGCCCGACTCAAAGACCTTCGGGCTGCGGGTTTACGAGGCGCGCAAACGGATGGGGGCCTGGCTCGCCGACCGCGACAGCACACCCGCCGACATCGTGGTCCCCGTCCCCGACTCCTCGACCGCCGTCGCGCTCGGCTACGCGCAGCAGCGCGGCATCCCCTTCGAGTTCGGCCTCGTCCGCAACCACTATGTAGGCCGCACCTTCATCAGCCCCACGCAGGCGCGGCGGGACGAGGGGGTGCGCTTCAAGTTCAACCCCAACGCCGACCTTCTCGAAGGGCGGCGGGTCATCCTGGTGGACGACTCCATCGTCCGCGGCACCACGCTGCGGAAGATTGTCCGCATGGTGCGCAACGCAGGCGCCGCGGAGGTCCACCTCCGCATCGGCAGCCCGGTAACCCGCCACTCCTGCTTCTACGGCGTCGATACGCCCGACGAAGAGAGCCTCATTGGTAACCGGCTCGATGCGGAGGGCATCCGCGAACACCTTACCGCCGACTCGCTGCAGTTCATGACCGTCGAGGGGCTCCAGTCCTGCCTCGGCGACAGTGGCCAGTTCTGCATGGCCTGCTTCGACGGCAACTACCCCATTGCCCTCTCCGAGACGAAACAGGCGATGGCGTGAACTCCGACCTCATCTTCACCACGCTGCTCATCTTCTTTGCGCGGGTCACCGACGTCTCGCTTGGAACCATCCGGACCATCTATGTCATCCGCGGACAGCGGTCGGCGGCCTGGTGGATTGGCTTCTTCGAGGTGCTCATCTGGGTCATCGCGGTGTCGCGGGTCATCAACGACCTCGATCGACCCGCCTACGCGATCAGCTACGCGCTCGGCTTTGCGACAGGGAACTTTGTGGGGGTGACCATCGAGCAGCGGCTGGCGATGGGCAACCGGGTGGTTCGGGTGTTTACGCGACAGGGCGATGAGATCGCTGCAGCCATTCGAGAGGCCGGCTTCGGCGCAACGGTCTTCGACGGGCGCGGCAAGGATGGCCCGGTCGAGCTGGTCTACATCGAGGTTCCGCGCCGCGAGGTGAAGCGGGTTGCGGCGATGGTCCGCGCGGTGGACCCGAGCTGCTTCTATGTCATCGATGATATTCGTGAGGCCTCGACCGCAGAGCCGATGCGGCTGGGTGGCGGCGGTCGGAGCGAGCGGTGAAGACGGTGCGCGTTGTCGCAGCGCTGCTGGTTCGCGACGGTCTGCTCTTCGCAGCACGCCGTTCGCCGGAGCGGCGCGAAGGGGGCCTCTGGGAGCTCCCCGGCGGCAAGGTCGAAGCAGGCGAGAGCGACCAAGCGGCCCTGACGCGCGAGCTCCGCGAGGAACTTGGTATCGAGGTGGAGGTCGGCGCCTTTGTGGCGGAGGCTACCCATGCCTACGCGCATGGCGCGGTGACGCTGGTTGGCTACCGCTGCATGCTGGTGGCGGGCGAGCCGGTGCTTCGCGATCATGATGCTTCGCGCTGGCTTGCCGGCCCCGAGATGGCGACGCTGGACTGGGCGCCGGCCGACCTGCCTTTGCTCGCGGCATGGATCGCCGGAGCCTGAAGCGGGGCGCCAAAAACCGGCGAGCCCCGCGACCGGAAGGGAGGCAGGGCTCGAAGCGCGGCGGGGCCGATTAGGGACCGAGGTCGGGGTCGCGGTCGTCGATACCGTTGTTGTTGGTGTCGACCATGTAGAGAGCGTTGAGCACCGCAGCGCGGTAGAACTCGACCATGTCGCCGATGCCGTCGCCGTCGGCATCAACATAGCGGGTACCCGTGAAGCTTGCGTCGGTGCGGTAGTCGTCGAGGGCGTTCGCCACATAGAAGCTGGGTGCCGAAGTGGACACATTGCGGACGATGCCGCCCGTGGTTCCGCCAGAGAAGAGTGCGATGCCCGTCGAGAGCGAATCGATGTCTGTGCCGTTCGGGCTCCCAACATCCGTGGAGGGCGTGAGGCTGAGCAGGGTGCCGGTGGGGCTGAAGATGGTCGCGATGCCCGCCATGGTGAGGGGTGTGTTGACGGCACTACCAAAGGCCGAGATGCCGAAGGCGTTTCGCAGCCCCGTCGTCATGACTGCAGAGGTCGATGAGATGGCGGTAGTACCGCGATTCCAGGCCCAGATGGCAGAGCCACCCGCTCCGATAAAGGTCTCCACGTTGTCCACCATAGCTGCGGGAAGGCTCGTCGTGCTCGGCGAGAAGGCCTCGAAGGAGTAGAGCGAGAAGCCGCCGGTCAGGAGCTCAGCACCGCCTGCGGTGAGCGTGGTGCAGGGAATGAGGAGCGAGTCGAGCGGACGGCTCGCTGCTACCGTATCGCAGATATGCTTGCGGGTGAGATCACCCTTGTTCGCCGTGGCGGTAGCGAACTTCACGGCGACCTTCGGGCGACTTGCCTGCGGCCAGATGACGAACCGAGTGGCGTCAAGGGTCTGGTTCGTGGCACCGCGGAGATTAAGACCGACGTTGCCCGTGCCGTTTTCGAGGCCGACG
>CAIQPA010000564.1 GCA_903873545.1 uncultured delta proteobacterium | reverse complement strand
CTCGCCCGGCGAACCGCTCGACGGCCGGCTCGCATGGCCCGTGGGCTTCATGCCCAGCTTGCGCGCGGAGTAACTGTTGAGCGCAAAGGTGGTCAGCCGGCCGCCCTCGATGAAGGTTGTCGGCGCGGTTGCAGCGCCCTCGCCATCGTAGGGCTTCGAGCCCGGGCCGCGGAGAAGCAGCGGGTTGTCTTCGAGGAAGATGTTGTCGCCCACCACCACCTCGCCGAGCAGGTCGGCAAGAAAGCTGCTGCGCCGCTCCACCGCGCCACCCGTCAGCACCGAGAAGAGCAGCCCCGTGAGGCTCGCCGCCGGCAACGAGTCGAAGACCACCGGCAGCTTCTGCGTCGGCACCGGCCCGGCACCGAGCTGGCGTACCGCCCGCTTCGCTGCCGTCTCGCCCACGAACTGCGGCGACTCGAGCGACGAGGCGAAACGGCCGTAGGTGCTCCACGAGCCGTTGCGCTTCTTGCCGCCCTCGTCGTCGGCAATCAGCGCCACACCAAAGCTGGCGAACGACTCGCGATAGCCCACGCAGAGCCCGTGCGAGTTCGCCAGCACATGCTCCAGCGCAAGGTCCGAGTAGCTCGCGCCACCCGAGACCGTGATGCGGCTGTCGGCTGCTCGGCCGGCCTCTTCGGCCTCCCGCGCGAGCGCAATCTTCCGGTCGGCCGGCACCTCCGCGACGGCCGTGTCGAAGAGCTCCAGGTCTGGCACCGAGGTCGTCATCCGCGCCGCATCGGCGAGCGCCAACTCGGGCACAGGGTCGGTCAGCTTCACAAGGTCGAGCGTGCCGCGGATGAGGCCGTCGAGTGCCGCCGGCCGGTCGTCGGTGGCGTAGGTCGAAGCCGACCGTTCACCCACCCAGAGCCGGATGCCCACACTCTTCGGCTGCCCCTGCTGCAGCGTCTCGATGGCCCCGTTGCGCACAGAGACCTCCGTCTCCACGCCACGCCGCAGATAGACCTCGACCGCGTCTGCGCCTGCACGCTTCGCACGCTCCACAACATCCGATGCCAGGTTCTTCATATCGTTCATGTCAGACCTTCGATCCGCCAACTGTCATGGCATCAATTTTTACTGTCGGAATGCCAACGCCAACCGGCACAGACTGGCCATCTTTGCCGCAGGTCCAGCGCCCGTCGCTCAGCATGAAGTCGCTGCCGACCATCGACACCCGCGTGAGGCAGTCCGGACCGTTTCCGATCAGGTTCACATCCCGCACCGGCGCCGTGATCTTGCCGTCTTCGATGAGGTAGCCCTCGGTCACCGAGAAGACGAAGTCGCCGTTCGAGATGTTGACCTGACCGCCCGAGAACGACCGCGCGAAGATGCCGTTCTTGACGCTGGCGATGATCTCCTCCGGCGTATGCTGGCCGGCCATCATCACCGTGTTGGTCATGCGCGGCAGTGGCACATGCTTGTAGTCCTGCCGCCGCCCGTTGCCCGTCGCCCGAAGATGGAAGGCCTGCGTGGAGAGGTGGTCATGCATGTAGCCGCGCAGGATGCCATCCTCGATGAGCACGTTGCGCGTCGGCGTGTTGCCCTCGTCATCCACATTGATGCTGCCGCGGCTCGACGGCAGCAGGCCATCATCCACGATGGTGCAGAGCGGTGAGGCCACCCGGTCGCCCACGCGGTCGCTGTAGTTCGAGGTCTTCTTCCGGTTGAAGTCGGCCTCGAGTCCATGACCAATCGCCTCGTGCAGCAGGATGCCCGAGTCGCCGTGGCCGAGCACCACCGGCATCGAGCCCGCGGGCGCCTCCTTCGCATCGAGCATCGTCACCGCAATGCGCGCCGCCTCTGCGCCAAGGTGCTCCGGCGTGTGGGTCGCAAAGTACTCGAGCCCCACGCGGCCTCCGCCGCCCTCCACGCCCGTCTGGCGCCGCCCTTCGCGCTCCGCCACCACGCTCACGTTGAAGCGCAGCATGGGCTGGTCATCCGAGACGAACTTGCCGTCGCTGGTCACAATCAGGATCTGCTTGCTCGACTCGGCCAGCGACACCGTCACCCGCTTCACCCGCTCGTGGTAGCTGCGTGCGGAAGCATCGGCGCGCCGGAGCAGGTCGAGCTTGCTGAGCGCATCGGCTTCGAAGGTGGGCTGCCCGATGGGGTAGAGCGAGAGCGCCGGCACGCCGTGCAGCTCGATGCCCCGCTCGAGCCCGCCGCCCATCGCGATGGAGGAGGCCGTCTCTGCCGCGCGGAGCAGCCCCTCCGACGAGAGGTCTTCGGTGTAGGCGTAGCCCGTTGCCTCGCCCGCCAGCACCCGCACGCCGCAGCCCAGGTTGATGGCACGGTCGATCTCCTGAATGCGCCCGTCGTCGAGCACCATGACCGCCGAGACCCGGTGCTCAAAGTAGAGGTCTGCATGGTCGCCGCCGCGCGAGAGAGCACGAGAGAGCACCTTGCGGCCGAGGTCGGCATCGATGCCAAAATGTTCGAAGTAGGGAAGATGCATGCTGTCTGCTGCCTTGCGAAGGAGAGTCGTCATTTGGGTTGCGCGCTGCCCTCAGGCAGCAACGGAGAGCGGGTCGCCACCGAGAGGCAGCGGGCGCCGATGGGAGGCAGCTTCACGGCGACGGGCACCGTCGCGCCGCGGGGCGTAAGCGTGCCGAGGTCGAGCTCCTTGAACCATTCGATCGGGTCACAGGCCACGGCCCCCTTCGGGTCGCTGCGCAGGCCCGGGCAGCGGCCCAGATGGAGCCGGTAGTTCCCCTCCGGCACATCGCTCGCGTAGAACGAGAGGCTCAGCGAACCAGGCCCCGTGAAGGTCCCTGCAGTCTCCGCCATCGCCACCACCTGGCCGTTCGTGCGAAGCTCCGCATGCATCGGCTGCTCGTAGCCAAGCCCGTAGGCACACTGCGGCAGGTAGGTGGCCACCACCATCAGGTCGCCGCGCGGCGGCGCACTGCCCGACACCACCACCGCGCAGGCGAGTCCCGCGAGAGCGGTCAGGAGGCGTCGAACTGCGGGTTTCGTGGAGTGCATAGGGGCTATCTGGTAACCACTCACCCCGACACTGCCAAGCGCGTCGCAACCCGCCCACCACGCCCCGCTCCACCATGCAGCACTCCATCGCCCGGCCCGGCGGCTACACCCTCTACGCCGAGTCCCACGGCGAAGGCGCTGCGCTCGTCTTCCTCAACGGTCTGTCGCAGTCCACGGCCAACTGGATGAGCCACACCCGCGCCTTTCGCGACCGCTTCCGCGTGGTCGTCTACGATGCCCGCGGACAGGGCCGCAGCACGCTCGGACAGGGCCCCATCTCGCTCGCCGGCCATGTCGGCGACCTCCGCGCGCTGCTCGACGACCTCCACATCGAGACCGCCCACATCTGCGGCTTCTCCCACGGCGCCCGCGTGGCCCTCGCCTTCGCCGCCGCAGCGCCCGAGATGACCTCCACGCTCATCCTCACCTCCACGGGCGCCGATGCCGACGGCCGTCGTCGCGCCATCATCGAATCCTGGCGCCACATCCTCCGGCTCGGCGGCGTCGAGGCCCTCGCCTGGGCCAGCATCCCGACCATCCTCGGCGCCCGCTTCCTCGGCGAGCTCGACGGCCAACTCGAACCGCTCGTCCGCGCTACTGTGCAGCGCAACCAGCCAGACGGCCTCGTCGCTCTCCTCGAAGGCATGCTCGGCTACCCGCCCGCCGACGCGGACGCCGCTGTCGTCCGCGCCCGCGCGCTCCTCCTCACCTCGCTCGAAGACCCGCTCGTCTCGACCGAGTCTGCGACCCGCCTCGCCTCGCTCCTGCGGGCCCACCACGAGGCCTGGACGGGCGCCGGCCACACCATCCCCATCGAGCTCCCCGAGCGCTGGCGAAACACCGTCTCCGCCTTCCTCGAAGGCTGAGCCTCAGCTCTCTTTCTGCTGCAGCGCAATCTTGCGGAAGCGGGCGGCGTCGAGCTGTACAAACTCGCCCCATGACTGCGCCAGCCGGAGCTCGCCGTCCCACAGGTCGGCGTGAATCTTCACCCGGTTGCCCTCGCGACCAACCTCACGCGCGCGCAGCACCAGCCCTGTGTGCAGCCGCGTCGGCTTCTCGAACTTCACCTCCATGCTGGCGGTGACGCAGGGGTAGCCGTTCGTGATGAGCACATAGCCCATCGCCTGGTCGAAAATGGTGGCGACCAACCCGCCATGCACCCAGCCGGGCGCACCGCCATGCGCATGCTCAAAGACCACCTCGCCGATGACCTCGTCGCCCTCGCGCCGGAGCCGCAGCGGCGGCGCAAACGGGTTGGCTCGTCCGATGATCGACTGCCGGTCGGCATACTGCTGCGGCGACTGGCTCAGCTGCCCACCCTCATAGGCCTGCTTCACGCTCCACTCAGGATGGCCCTCGAGCAGCGCTGCCGCCTCGTTGATGAGTGCTGCAGCGCGGTCGAGCACCTCGGGCGGCGCGAAGGTTACCACCACCTTGTGGGCCACCTTGCGCGTCGCCTCCGACACCAGCCGCCGACCCGCCCACTGCGGGTCCTCCACCGTCTCGGGAATCTCCCAGAAATCCCGCGTGAGCGGCCCCTTCGGCAGCTCGCTCACGGATTGGCCAACGCCGTCGCCGTTGTCTTCGCCCAGCGGTAGTCGGGCTTGCCGCTCGGGTGCCGCTCCATCGAAGCCACGAACCAGACCTCGCGCGGAACCTTGTAGCCCGCCACCTTCGTCCGGCAGTGGGCGATGACCTCGTCTGGCGTGACGGTGACGCCGTCGCGGAGCTTGAGGAGCGCGGTGACCCGCTCGCCCCAGCGCGCATCAGCAACGCCCACCACGACTGCGTCGTAGATCGCAGGGTGGCCCTTGAGCGCCTCCTCCACCTCTTCGGGGAAGACCTTCTCGCCGCCCGTGTTGATGCAGACCGCGCCACGGCCGAGCAGCGTGATGATGCCCTCCTCGTCGATGGTCGCAAAGTCGCCCGGGATGACCCAGCGGCGCCCCTCCTTGTCATGCACAAAGGTGGCCGCCGTCTTCTCGGGCGCCTTGTAGTAGCCGAGCGGGATGTGGCCCGTGCGCGCAAGCTTGCCGATGCGCGGATCGCCGGGGGCAATCGGCTGCATATCCTCATCGAGCACGGCGGTGTTGTCGCCGAGCATGAAGAACTTCACGGGGCCGCCCTCGCCGGTGTCGAGCGCCGTGCCCTGGTGACCTGTCTCCGACGCGCCGAAGTTGTTCAGGATCATCGTGTAGGGCAGCAGCTTCTTGAGCTTCTGCTTCACATGCTCCGACAGCACCGCGCCGGCCGAGGTAACCACGTAGAGGTTCGAGAGATCATACTTGCCCGGGTTGGCCTCGAGCATCTCCGCGAAGGGCCGCGCCATCGCGTCTCCCACCAGGTTGAGCACGCCCACGGCCTCGCGCGAAATCGACTCCAGCGTGAGCGCAGCGTCGAAGCTCCGGCCAGGCGTCAGCACCACCTTGCCGCCCGTCATGAGCGCAATCCACGAGGCAAACTGTGCCGCGCCGTGAATGAGCGGAGCAGCAGGCGAGATGCACGACGGGCTCGTGTTCCCAGCCGCGATGTGTGCAGCAACCTCGCTCGGATGGCTCACGGGATCGTCGCCCGGGCGACCGCCCTGAAGACCCGCATAGAAGATGTCGGCCTGGCGCCACATCACGCCCTTGGGCATGCCCGTCGTGCCGCCCGTGTAGACGATGTAGAGGTCGTCATCCGACCGCTCTTCGAAGTCACGCCCGCCATTGTCGTGCGCAGCAAAATCGCGGAACCAGCCGCTCTCCACGCCCGCGATCGCAGGCGCAGGACGGCCCGAGTTACCGGCCTCTGTCCAGACCACCGTCGTGACGGGCGTCTTCTCCGCCAGCGCACCACTCACCTCAGCTGCGAGGTCCGACTCCGCAAAAAGCATCGTCAGGTCGCCGTCGTGCACCAGGTACTTCAGCTCCTCCGCCACATAACGGTAGTTCACATTGATCGGCACCGCCCGCAGCTTGAAGGCCGCGAGCATCGCAATCATGTATTCCTCTCCGTTGTAGAGGTAGAGGCCGAGGTGCTGACCAGCCTTCAGACCGCGGTCTGCAAGGGCATGGGCGAGCCGGTTGGCACGCGTGTCGAGCTCGGCAAAGGTGAAGCGCGAGCTGCCGCTCACCAGCGCAGTCCGGTCGGGGACCACGTCGGTAACGCTCTCGTAAAGGTCGGCGATGTTGAAGTGCATACGGAACCTGTCGTCGTAAGAGAGAACTGTTTCGGACTAGGGCTTCTCGGCGCCTACAATCCACATCGCAAAGTACTGAGAGCCGCCGCCGTAGGCATGGCCGAGCGCCTTCTTTGCGCCCTCCACCTGGTGCTCGCCCGCGGTGCCACGCACCTGGTGCGCAGCCTCCAGAAAGCGGAGCATGCCCGAGGCACCAATCGGGTTCGACGAGAGCACACCACCCGACGGGTTGATGGGCTGACGGCCGCCGAGCATCGTGTCGCCCGCGTCCACCATCTTCCAACCATCGTTGGCGTCGGCGAGACCGATGTTCTCGAGCCACATCGGTTCGAACCAGGCGAAGGGCACGTAGATTTCGGCCGTATCGATCTCCCGCTTCGGGTCGGTGATGCCGGCCTCTTTGTAGAGCGCCTTGGCGCAGTCCGAGCCGGCTCTGGGCAATACCTGATTGCGCCGCGGAGAGAGGATCGCCTCCGTCCGGTTCGCCGTGCCATGCACCCAGGCAACCTTCTTGCCGCTCGCCTCGGCCACATCCTCCGACACCAGAATCATCGCGCCCGCGCCGTCCGAAGAGGGGCAGGTCTCGAGGTACCGAATCGGGTCCCAGAGCACCGGAGAGTTCTTGACCATGTCGATGGTGATGTCCGGCATCTGGAGGTGGGCGTAGGGGTTCTTGAGCGCGTGAATGCGGTCCTTGTAGGCCACCTGCCAGCCGATGTGCTCAGGCGCGCCGGTGAACTCGATGTAGGCCCGCACGAAGGGGGCGAAGTAGCCACCCGCGCCAGCCGTGGTCGGCGGCGAGAAGGGATACTTCGGCGAGAGCGCCCACATCGCGTTGCTCTCCGACTGCTTCTCCCAGGCGAGCGTGAGCACCCGCTTGTGGATGCCCGAGGTCACGAGGTGGGTCGCGAAGATGGCGGTCGAACCACCCACCGAACCGGCGGTGTGGACGCGGAAGACCGGCTTGCCTGCCGCGCCCAGCGCATCGGCCAGGTAGAGCTCCGGCGTCATCACCCCTTCGAAGAAGTCGGGCGCCTTGCCCATCACGACCGCATCGATCTCGTCGAAGGTCATGCCCGCATCCTCAAGCGCACGCAGCGCCGCCTCGCGAACAAGCCCTGACATCGACAGGTCGCCCCGCTTGGCGGCATGGTGCGTCTGCCCAATGCCCAATACAGCACAGCGCTGCTTCATGGCTGATCCTCCAGTACCGCGATGAGGTTGTGTTGAAGCGCGGGGCCCGACGAGGCGTGACCCACCGTGCG
>CAIQPA010000563.1 GCA_903873545.1 uncultured delta proteobacterium | reverse complement strand
TCCGTCGTAGGTCGAGGGCGACTCGTTGGGCTCGATAATGCGGGCCTTGGAGCGGTCGCGCGGGGAGGTCTCTTCTTTCTTCGTCGTCATCGAATCTGTCCTTCCCCTTCGACAACAAAGCGAAGGGTGGTAAGTTCACGGGCCCCCATTGGGCCGTAAGCGTGGAGCCGGGTGGTAGAGATGCCAATCTCGGCGCCGAGTCCGAGCTCGCCGCCATCGTTGAATCGGGTGGAGGCGTTGACCATGACGCAGCTGCTGCGGACCTCGCGCTTGAAGCGGTCGGCGGCCGTCTGGTCGGCCGTCACGATGGCCTCGGTGTGGTCGGAGCCCCAGCGGGCGATGTGGGCCAGCGCACCGTCGAGGTCGTCGACCACGCGCACGGCAAGGTCGAGCGTGAGGTACTCGGCAGCCCAGTCTTCGTCTGTGGCGGGCAGGGCGTTCGCGAGACCGGCAACGAGCGGCAGGGAGCGCTCGCAGCAGTGCAGGGTGACCCCCTTGGCGGCCAGCGCAGCGGCCAGCGCGGGCAGGAGGCCTTCGGCCGCATCGGCGTGCACGAGCAGGGTCTCGGTGGCGTTGCAGACGCTCGGTCGCGAGGTCTTGCCGTTGAGCGCGATCGCGATGGCCATCTCGAGCGGCGCGGAGGCGTCGAGAAAGAGGTGGCAGACGCCCTTGTAGTGCTTGATGACGGGGATGCGGGAGTGCTCGGCGACGAAGCGGATGAGCCCTTCACCACCGCGCGGGATGACCAGGTCGATGAGGTCGTCGAACTGCAGCAGCTCGACAAGTTCTGCTCGGTCGGAGGGCGCGAGGACCTGCACCGCGCCCGTGGGGAGTCCGGCTGCTGCGAGCGCCTCGGAGACCACTTCACCGATGGCCAGGTTGGCGTGCTTGGCCTCGGAGCCACCCTTGAGGAGGATGGCGTTTCCGGAGCGGATGGCGAGCGCCGCGGCGTCGCTCGTGACGTTCGGGCGTGCTTCGTAGATGACGGCGATGACGCCGAGCGGCATGCGGACCCGTGAGACGCGGAGGCCGTTGGGGCGGAAGGAGCTCTCGGCGACCTCTCCGACGGGGTCGACCTGGGTTGCTACCTCGCGCACAGCAGCTGCCATGCCCGCAATCCGTGCCGGGTTGAGCGCGAGCCGGTCGAGCATCGCAGCGTCCATGCCCTTTGCGACTGCCTCATCGAGGTCGCGCTGGTTCGCAGCCAGCAGCAGTGCCTCGTTGGCGAGCAGGGCTGTGGCGACCGCCTCCAACGCAGCAGTGCGCGCCGATGCAGAGACCGTCGAGAGGACTCGGGCGGCCTCAAGGGCTCGTTCTGCAGTGCGGCGAAGGGTAGAAGCGTTCATGGTTCCTGTATCGGGCCGCAAGCCTAGTCGAGCAATGGCTGTGAGGCAAAGGAACCGTTCGCGCGCTGGAAGCCCGTGGCCGAAGTCGTTAGACAGCGGAGGCCTCGCCCGTTTCGCAGCGCGTGGCATGGTCACGGAGCGTATCGGTCATGAGCAAGCGGGTGGTCATCGTCGGTGCGGGCATCAGCGGTCTGACTGCCGCGTGGGAGCTCCGCAAGCGGGAGCCCTCGCTGGAGGTCGTGGTGCTGGAGGCCGGCTCGGTTGCTGGCGGTACGGCGCGGACAGAGCGGGTGGATGGCTTCACCTTCGACATGGGCCCGAACGGCTTCCTGACCAACACGCGGGAGGCCTGGGACCTGGCGCACGAGGTCGGTATCGGGGCCGAGCTCAAGCCGGCTGCTGGCGCAGCCAACCGGCGTTACCTCGTTCGTCGCGGCAGGCTCGTGCCGCTGCCGACGGGGCCCCTCTCGCTTGCGGCAACCGGGCTGCTCAGCCTGCGCGGCAAGCTGTCGCTACTGCGGGAGCTCGTTACGCCGCCGCTCGCCGCCGGCCAGGAGGAGTCGGTATGGAGCTTCGTCGCGCGCCGCACCAGCGCAGAAGTCGCCGACCTGCTTGCGACGCCCGTGGTCCTCGGCGTGACCGCGGGCGATGCGAAGGCGACCAGCGTCGATGCCCTCTTCCCCAGATTCCGGCAGTTGGAGCAGGCGCATGGTAGCCTGGTGCGCGGCATGTTCGCAGGAGCAAAGGCTTCGCGCGCGCTGCCAGACGACAACACCATTCCGGCACCAACATCGCGCGCGCTGACCAGCTTTGGTGCTGCGGGTGCCGGCCGGCTTTGTGAGGCACTCGGCGAGCGGCTGCAGGCGCAGATTCGCTACGGTTGGCAGGTGGCCTCGGCGACCGCGCAGCAGGGCGGCTGGCTGCTCCGCAGCGAGGCGGGCGAGGAGCTGTCGGCCGATGCTCTCATCGTTGCAACGCCTGCCCACCGAGCTGCCTCACTCGTGGAGGCCTCTGCGCCGCAGCTTGCGCAGGCGCTTCGAGCCATCCTTTACGCCGACATCCGGGTCGTCGCTCTCGCCTACCCCGAAGCGCAGGTGGGACACCCGATGGATGGATTTGGGTTTCTCAGCGCGCCGAGCGAGGGTCGGTCGTTGCTCGGGACCATCTGGACCTCTTCGGTGTTTCAGGAGCAGACAACGCCGGGATTTCGGCTCATGCGGGTGCTGCTCGGCGGCGTGCACCGGCCCGACCTCGTGAAGGTGCCGCCCGCGGAGGCTGTGGCGATCGTTCGCGCAGAGTTGGCAGAGCTCATGGGCGTGTCGGGAGAGCCTACGCTCGTGCGGGTCTTCGATTGGCCGCACGGCATCCCGCAGTACACAATCGGCCACGGCGACCGGATCGCGGCCATCGAGGCGGAGACGGCGGCGTTGCCCGGGCTTTGGCTCACGGGCAACGGCTATCGGGGTGTGGGGGTGAACGACTGCGTGCGCGATGGGCGGCGTGTTGCCGCAGGTGCGCTACAGTCGCTCGGCGTTACTGTTACTTAACGCGGTTACGGATGCCCTTGATGATGCCGGGGAGCATGCGGCCCTGGGCCCAGCGGAGGACGAAGTCGGGCATCCAGACGTCGAGGTCGGCGTTGACCACATACTTCACGATGGTGGTGCCGGGCTTGGCGGGGTTCTCGTAGACCAGCCAGTAGCCGTACATATCGCCCATGTTGCCAGAGTCCTTGATGTAATTGAACTCGGCGACGTATGCTTTCTGGCCCTCGACCTGGCGCTCGGAGTAGCGGATTTCCAGGTGGTAGGTCTTGTTCGAGAAGATGCTGGGCATCTTGATGCCGCCCTCGACGGTGCCCATGCCTTCGGCGCGCGAGAGCACCTTGGACTTGAGCATGTCGGGGTACCACTCCTTCATGCGATCGTAGTCGTAGACGACCGCCCAGACCTTCTCCGGCGGAGCATCGATGGTGCCGTACACTTCGCCGCGGTTGAACTCGGCGCGGCGGGCAGAGACGATGGGGTTACCGGCATCCATCGAGGTGCGCTGGGCCTGCGACGGGCTGGCCAGGCGAGGCGACTCGCGGGTAACGAAGGCCATGGCCATCGATGCCGCGCAGAGCAGCGCGACAACCGTAGCAAGAGAAACAAGGCGAAGTTTATGGAACATGAGGACAGTCTCCGAAACGGGGGAAGTGAGGGTGGGATTGTGCGTTGTTCTTTGACCCTCGGTCAAGAGTCTGCCAACAACCAGTGAATAGCGATACGCGTTGGTCGTCGGCCTATTCAGAATCCGCACAACGCGGCGTTCAATGAGATGGAGCAATCGATGAGTTGTGCAAAGCAAGCGCTCGGCGTTCTCGCCTCCCTCCTTGTCATGACGACAGCTTCGGCTGCTCGCGCTGACTACTTTCCCCCTGCCTCGGAGCGTCCGGCGGCGGGTGTCGGGACGATGCCATTTCGGCTCGGCTCTGGCGCGATGCGTCACGACCAGGGGATCTTCGTCCGGCCGCAGATCGGCTTCGGTAACCTTGCAGCCGAGATCAAGGATGGCAGCAGCACCCAGACCGTCGATGGTCTTGCATCGTCGTTTGGCCTCAGTGTCGGCGGTGTTGTGAGCGAGGGACTGGTGCTTCACGGCACGTTTGCCATCTCCTCGATTTCGGCTGAGAAGGTGGATGGTGGTGCGCCCATCACAGCCGAACAGGACCGCAACTTCAGCGTCTCCTCGCTCGGCTTCGGCATGACCTACTACACCCCCGCCAACCTCTGGTTCTCGGCGGGTCTTGCTCCCCATCAGATGACGCTCTCGACCAGTTCTAGCAACTGCGATGCGGCGGATTGCCCCCAAGATACGCAGACCGAAGACTATGGGATGGGTCTTCGCGCGGGTGTCGGTTACGAGTGGTGGGTGGACAACGATTGGGCCATCGGCCTGGGCGTAGAAGGCTTCGGCGCGGGCGGGTCAGACATCACGGCCTACGGCATGACCACGATGTTCACCGCGACCTTCAACTAGCCTTCGTCGCTGGTCTTGGGGGCCGTGTAGGTCTCGGAGGCGTGATACTTGTCGAGGTACTCGCGGCCGAGCACCGTCAGCGCCGCTGCGGTGGGGATGGCGAGCATCATGCCGAAGAAGCCGAAGAGGCCGCCCCCGACCATGAGGATGATGAGCAGCGCGAGCGGACTTAGGCCGAGCTGCTGACCGACGACGCGCGGCGTGATGACGTAGCCCTCGAGCAGCTGGGTAACGACGAAGGTGACCCCGATGCCGACGAAGGCCGCGGTGGAGCCGCCGTCGAGGAGCAGGATGAGCAGCGCCGTGGAGAGTCCGACGGCTGTGCCAACGTAGGGCACCATGTTGCCGTAGCCGGCGATGAGGCCGATGAGCCAGCCGTAGCGGACCCCAGAGAGGGTGAGGCCGATGCCGTAGAGGACGGCGAGGATGGAGCCGACCCGCATCTGCGCGGCAGCCCATCCGTAGGCGACAGCGCTCATGCGCGATGCGCGGCCGATGGTCTTTTCGTGAAACCTGACGGGGATGAGGAGGAGCGGAAGGCGAACGATGCGCCGCCAGTCCACCGAGAGGTAGAAGGCGAGGATGGGGACGAGGATGAGGCCGAGCGCCGATTGGACGCCGGTGAGGAGCCCTTTGCCGGAGGCGAGGAGTGCGGGCTCGAGCATGCCGGTGAGGCCGCTGAGATCGGGGGTGATGGTGGTCGGATCGGTCCCGAACTTGGCGCGGAGGAGTTCGGAGAGGGAGTTCCAGGCGCCCTGCGCCCAGTCGGGTAGTTTCTGCACCGCGCTGGCGAGCTCGGTGAAGAGGAAGGGGATGAGAACGAGCCCGAAGAGTGCCAGCAGTCCAAGCGTAGCGAGCCCGAGGACGGCGATACCAAGGGGTCTTCCGACACCCTTGCGCTCCATCCAGGCGATCATGGGCTCCATGAAGAAGGCGATGAGGATGGCTTGCAGCACGGGGGCCATGAGGCTCGCACCGGCCGCCAAGAGCTTGCTGCCGAGGTAGAGCGCGATGAGCCAGAAGAGGAGGCGGGCGAGGCGCTCCACGTTGGCTCCGAGGGCTGGGCGCTGGCTGCTGTCTGAGGCTGCATTCGATGGGTTGGTCATGGCGGCTCCCGGAGGGTGAAAGGCGTAGGTCAGAAGGTGACGGGCAGGCTGCGCATGCCGCGCAGGACGAGGGAGTCGAGCCAGTCTGGCTCATCGGCCAGGAGCCGGAGGTTGGGGAGCCGTGTCGCGAGTGCGGCGAGTGCGGTGGTGGCCTCGAGCCGGGCGAGGAGTGCGCCGAGGCAGAAGTGGGTGCCGAAGCCGAAGGCGAGGTGGCGGTGGTCGCGGCGGTCGGGGTTGAAGATGTCGGGGTCGTCGAAGCGCCTCGGGTCGCGGTTTGCGGCACCGAGCATGAGGAACACCCGCTCTCCGGGCCGAAGGAGCGCGCCGAACCGCTCGTGGGGTTCACGGACCACACGGGCGACCGCGTTGACGGGCCCCTCGAAGCGGAGGCACTCCTCGACAGCATCTTCAGGGCTAAGCTCTTGGGCGACGAGGCGCTGCCATGCGTCGGGGTGGGAGAGGAGCTGGCGCACTCCATTGCCAAGAAGGTGGGTGGTGGTCTCGTGGCCGGCGAAGACGATGCTGAGCGCGATGTCGGCCGCTTCGCTTGCAGTGACGGGGTGGCCATCAAGCTCGGCGCGGAGGATGGTTCCGATGAGCGTGCCGTCGGTGTCGATGGCGCGACTGGCTGCCTGGTCGTGGAGGTAGGCGCGCATGGCCAAGACGGCCTGTTCGGCGCGTTGCCGGCGGTCTGCGACCTCGAGGGAGGTGGCGACGAAGAGGGCGATTTCGTCGCTCCACCGCTTGAGCAAGGGTGCGTCTACCTCTGGAATGCCAAGCAGGCGGGCGATGACAAGGGTTGGGAGGGGGACGGCGAAGTCGGCGATGAGGTCGGCCTTTCCTGCGGGCTCGAGGCGGTCGATGAGTCGCTGCACAATCTCCTCGATGGAGGCCTTCAGCCGGGCCATGCTCCGGACCCCGAAGGTCTTGGCCACCATGAGGCGAAGCTCCATCTGGCGTGGGGGGTCGTTGAAGACCATCCAGTGGGCGAGGGAGTCGGCGATGGGGCCGGGATCTTCGCCACGCTGCCGCAGGTGGGCTGCGTAGGACTGGATGCGTGCGTTGCTGAGGCGTGGGTCTCGCAGTGCCTCTTGGACATCGTCGAATCGGAGTAGCATCCAACCGCCAATCGTCGGGTTGTGTACAATGGGGGCTGCCTCGCGGAGCGGGCTCAGGAGATCGAGCGGTGCGCGGCGGTGTGCGAGATGGCGCGGATCGTAGTCGGCAGGCATGGCTGCAATGCTAGTCGTGCGGGGGGAAGGCCCCAAGGATCATTTTGTGGGAGAAATCGGGTTGTCGGAGGGGTGGTGCGCGGCTTAGGTTGCCGCCGCCTCGTCCTCGGGGCGAGACCCCGAACGGAGAGCCCGAAATGTCTGTGGAACGCAACCTGCTAGCCCCGTCGGACCTCCTGCTTCCGCGCCACATCGGGCCCCGCGAGCGGGACATCGCCTCGATGCTCGAGCAGGTTGGGGCAGTTTCGTTGGAGGCGCTGGTTTCGGAGACGGTTCCGGAGTCGATCCGATTCCGCGGAGACCTCAACCTTCCGGCCGCTGCGAGCGAGAGTGAGACGACGGCGATTCTGCGTGCGCATGCGAACCAGAACCGGGTGGTGCGGTCGCTGATTGGCCTCGGCTACGCCGACTGCATCGTGCCGCCCGTCATCCAGCGGAACATCCTCGAGAACCCAGGTTGGTACACGCAGTACACCCCCTACCAGGCGGAGATTTCGCAGGGGCGGCTGGAGGCGATCTTCAACTATCAGACGCTCATTGCCGATCTGACGGGGCTTGCGGTCTCCAACGCATCGCTGCTCGACGAGGGCACTGCCGCGGCAGAGGCGATGTACATGGCCTTCTCACAGTCTCGCGGGCAGCGGCGGCGCTTCCTTGTTGGGCAGGATGTGCATCCGCAGACCATCGATGTGGTCCGGACGCGGGCGCTGGCGCTGGAGATCGAGGTCGTTCTGGTGGACCTCGAGGATTGGAGCGCCGAGGCGAGCGCCTTCGGTCTGCTGGCGCAGAACCCGTCGACGACGGGGCGCGTGCGTGACCTGACGGCGACCTTCGCGGCGGCGCGCGCTGCGGGCATCACGTCGATTCTCGCCACGGATCCGCTGGCGGCGGTGCTCGGGAGCAGCGCCGGTGAGCAGGGTGCCGACATCGCTGTTGGTTCGGCGCAGCGCTTCGGCGTTCCGCTGGGCTTTGGCGGCCCGCACGCGGGCTTCCTCGCATGTGGCGAGGCCTTCAAGCGGATCATGCCCGGCAGGCTCGTGGGCGAGTCGCGCGATAGCGCGGGCAATCCGGCATTCCGGCTGGCGCTGCAGACGCGCGAGCAGCACATCCGTCGCGACAAGGCGACGAGCAACATCTGCACCGCGCAGGTGCTGCTTGCTGTTATGGCGAGCATGTATGCGGCCTACCACGGTCCCGAAGGCCTTCGCCGGATTGCAAGTCGCGTACGGGCGCTGACGGCGGTGCTGGCCGCAACGCTGGAGGGTGCGGGCCTGAAGGTTGCGCCCGGGCCCCGCTTCGACACGGTGATGGTGCTGCTCACGCCCGACGCAGCATCGAATGCGATGGCCGCGGCGCTGGCTGCAGGTTTCAACCTCCGCGCGCTCTCCGGCGGTGTGGCTATCACGCTCGACGAGCGGAGCACGCTCGCCGAGGTGGAGGCGGTCGCTGCCGCCCTCGTCGGTTCGCCCGTTGCCGCCGCCCTTGAGCAGGCCGATGCATCGTGGCCCGAGGCGCTGGTACGCCGGGCGCCGCTGCTGCCCTATGCGGTCTTCGCGCGGTATCACGCCGAGCACGAGATGCTCCGCTACATGCGCTCGCTCGAGGCCAAGGACCTGTCGTTGACGACCGCGATGATCCCGCTCGGCTCCTGCACGATGAAGCTCAACGCCAGTGTGGAGATGATGCCGCTCTCATGGCCTGAGTGGGCCTCGATTCATC
>CAIQPA010000562.1 GCA_903873545.1 uncultured delta proteobacterium | reverse complement strand
GGTGTCGAAACACTCGCACTCCGGCACGATGCCGTTGGCATACATATGGGCCAAGAAGGCCTCGATCTTGGCGATCGGGTTGTCGAAGAGCATGGGCGGCCAGGCCCACTTCCCGTCCGACTTCAGCTTCAGGTAGTTGAGCGTGCCGGCGTTCATCGCCGCCATCTCGGGACGGGTCGCATCGAGGCAGGCGAGCGGGCCGGCGATGTCGGCACCGACCACGCCGGTCGTGTTGTTGATGATGACGCCCGGGCAGGCCTCGCGGATGGCCGATACGATGGCCGAGGCCACCTCGGGCTCCCAGGTAGGCAGGAAGCCCATGCCGGGCTCCTGCCGGCGGAAGTGCACATGCATGATGGAGGCACCGGCGTCGAAAGCCTCCTTGGCCGACGCAGCCATCTCGGCCGGCGTCACCGGCACCGGGTGCTGCGCTGGGTTGGTGAGCACGCCCGTAAGTGAGCAGGTGACTACGACCTTGTTCTTGTCCATCTCATGCCTCCGCTAGGCGGTTTGCTCTCATCGGACGGCGACTGCCGCTGCCATTGACCTTCATAGAATCGTCAGGGCTTCGACCGCCGACGCGGCCCCTGATCGGCCCCATCCTTCGGCGCCAGCACAGCGCGCATCACATCGCGCAGGCCGCACTCCGAGAGGAAGTTCTCGGCCGAGGTCTGCCCCTCACGCGTCTGCAGCATCTGGGCCACGCTGAGCGCCAGCCCGCGCACCCGCGCCACCTGCAGCTCGGAGCGGCCGCCGCGAAGCGCCAGCGCCACCACCTGGTCGGCCGACACCTCTACCAGCCGCGCTGCTGCATCCCCCGTTGCGGGTGCCAGCTTGTGCCCCTGCTCGATCCAGTAGCCCCAGGAGCGCGGCGCACGGCCGAGCTCCGCAGGAAGCCGCGGCTTGCGGGTCCAGAGCTGCTCCAGCTCGAGCGCGCTCCGGTGCGGAAGCCGCGCCTGCCGCTGCGCCGCCGTCGCCACCGTGTAGGTGACCAGCGCCGCCGCCATCGACGGCTCGCCCTGCCAACCATCCAGCCCAAGCGAGTGCACCAGCTCCGCCGCGGTCGCATGACGACCCGCCAGCAGCAGCGCCAGCAGCAGCGCCACATCGGGCGTATCGCCCCGCTGGATCAGCCCTGCGAGCGCAAGCTCCGTCTCCGCCGCAACCGCACCCATCTGGCCGGCGGCCTCCGCGGCCTCGAGAAGCAGCGCGAGCCGCTCCTCCGTTGCAGCCCCGCGCCAAGCCTGGCAGGCCGCGTCCCAGCCCAGGCGGGCCTCGCCCGAGGCCAGCGCCCGGCAGATGCGCGACTCCACGCTCCCGGCCACCTCGCCGCGGCGAACCACCGACGGCCCCGCAGCGGCGCCACCCTTCGACACAACGCTCGGCGCTGGCGCCGACGGACCGCGCCGGATGAGCACCGCCGGCTCGCGGCGAGGCGCCTCTGCACGCACCTCCGCAGGCTCTGTCAGGCCGCGACCGGGCCGCTTCTGCACCGTCGGCAACGAGGTCGGCAGCGTCTGCGCCACAGGGCCGCGCACCAACGGACGAACCGTCACGCTCGGCGGACGGAGCGACGGGATCGACATGAAGCCGGGCGCCCCCGTCGGAGGCATGAAGGCGGGAATCGCGCCACCGGTGAGCGAGGGCCCGAGCGAGCGCAGGCTCTCGCCCGGCGCCATCAGCGAG
>CAIQPA010000561.1 GCA_903873545.1 uncultured delta proteobacterium | reverse complement strand
GTGGCACTCACCCAGCCCTTCTTCCTCGATGCAACCGAGGTGACGCAGCAGGCCTGGTGGGACATCGCCGCCTACAACCCCGCCTGTTACGCCACGGCGAACGCGACCTGCGGAACCCCCTCCGCCGCCGCGCCCTCAGACATTCGCGGCCGGGCCCCCGTCGAGCAGATCAATTTCTTCTCCGTCCTCGCCTTCGCCAACGAACGCTCTGCCAAAGAGGGCCTCACGGCCTGCTACAACCTCACCGGTTGCGACGCTGACACCATAGAGACGGCGTCGCCAATCGGCAGTTCCTGCTCGGCAGGTTACACCTACTACGCCGCCATCCCCGCCCTCACCGAAGAGGGCTCAGGTGGCGCGACCATCATTGTGCAGCCTGCCGTCGCCGCAACCTGCCAGAAGGTAACCCCCGCCTGGAAGGATGGCATCTACGCTTGCGGCGAATACTCGGAGAATCCGAATTGCACAGGATATCGCCTGCCCACCGAGGCCGAGTGGGAGTATGCCGCCCGCGCCGGCTCCACCGACTCGCGCTACTGGGGTAACAGCTTCGACGCCGCCTACCTCTGGGAAGACAGCAACACCTCGGAGTTCCGCATCACCCACGCGGCGGGTGCGAAGGAACGCAACCCAGAAACGGGAGAGCTTCGGGAGACGGGAACCATTCCCAACGCCTTTGGCCTCTACGACATGCTCGGCAACGTGGCCGAGTTCGTGGCCGACGGCTACGAGCAACTCTACCCGAGCGGTGCGATCGATCCGCTCGCAGACGGGACCGACACAACGCGCGCCCGCGTCATCCGCGGCGGCAGCATCATCGACACCGATCCCCGTGTCTACGCCCGACAGACGACCCTGATCCCCGCTGGGGTGAACGCTCCGAATCTCGACGCCGCCCCCGTACCGGCAACCCCAACCGGCCGCTCTGTGCTCGTTGGCTTCCGTCTCGCCCGGTCCGCGCTCCCTGCCGGGGTCGCCTCCTCCGCAGCAGCAATCTCTTGCCCGCCCGGCTTCCACGCCGAGGGCTTCGATTGCGCCTCCGACACCCGAGACTGCACAACGCCGAACGGCACCGGCATCCAGACCTACGGAACCTTCGGCTGGTCGGGTGCTGCCTGCGTGGCGCAGGTATGCGACTCCGGCTTCGAGATTGTGGGCGGCGCCTGCAAAGCCTCCAACGGGACCAACTGCACCTCCAATCTCGAGTGTGCGGAGGGCAACTGCGCAAGCGCGGCTGAGGGTACCCTCAACGACCGCTGCGCTCCCCGCGGCATGGTCTTCATCCCCCGCGGCTCCTTCCCCAAGAAGATCTCCAACACCTCCTCGGCCACCTTCTCCATCTCACGCTCCTTCTTCATGGACGAGACCGAGACCACCCAGCAGGCCTGGAAGTCCTTCTCGGGCGGCAAAAACCCCTCCTGCATCCAGACCCCGCCCAACGGCACCGTCCACAATTGGACCTGCACGACCACCAACAACTTCGATGCCGGCCCGGTTGAACGGGTGGACTGGTATGCGGCCATGGCCTTCGCCAACGCCCGCTCTGCCGCGGAGGACCTGCAGGAGTGCTACATCCTGCCCAGCAACTGCACCGATCCTGCAAACGGTTGGCAGGATGGCATCCATTCGGGCTGCTCCGAGACGGGCACGGCCACCTACGCCAGCCTCTCCTGCACGGGATACCGCCTCCCCACCGAGATGGAGTGGGAGTATGCCGCCCGCGCGGGCGACACCTCGGAGCCGACGGGAGTCTACTCGCCTGCTGGGGGCGCGACCAACCCCACCAGCTTGTCCTTCTGGACGTCCGACACCTCGGTGGGCCGCACCCAGCCCGTAAAGACCAAGCCTAGCAGCTGGTCCACTGTGGCCACGGCCATCGCGGGAACCCCCAACGCCTGGGGCCTCTACGACATGAAGGGAAATGTCTGGGAGCTGGTCGAAGACTGGGAAACCTCGACCTCTCCCTATTGGCCGCAGACGAGCCAGACCGACTACCGCGGCAACACCTCCGTGCGAGAGGTGGTCCTTCGGGGTGGGTCGGCCGCTGACGCTTTTAACTCGAATTGGAGTTACAGTTACGGGGGGACCGCAGGACACAGCCCATTCTACTTCAACACCGCCGACCGCCGTTGGGCTGGGCGCAGCACGACCGCCTACAGTGTGGGCTTCCGGCTCGTCCGCAGTGTGGTGCAGGCGCCGTCGGGTGGCGACTGCGGCGCGGGCTTCCACCTCAACACCGATGTCACCGATGGTACCCAAGGGACCAGCTGCGAGGCCGACTCCCGGGCCTGCCAAGACGCGGGCTCCGCAGGTCTGCAGGGCTGGACCGGCTCGGGCTGGGGTACCTGCGTCAAGTGCCCCGCTCGCTACGTCTCGCAACCGGCGGTGACCTCCACCGGGGTGACCGCAGTCAGCGGTGTGACCTTCTCCCATCTGGAAGAGTGCATCCCGGTCGATGATCAGGCCGATATCTCCGGCTCGACGCTCCACCTCTGCAACGCCAACGGTGTGGTCAACAACGGCACTGCCACCAAGCAGTCGGGCGACATCAGCGGCCGCCTCGACTTCTCCACCAGCACGGGAGCTCTTACGGGTTCGAGCACCGACAGCACCTTCGGCTTCCAGGATGGCGCCTCCACCCAGGTGCCCACACGCTCCGACAAGCACGAGGTGGTCCTCATCGCTGGCCAGACCCTCTTCGTGAAACTCAGCAGCACCGGCACGGTTGCAGCGGCCAACCGCTTCGTCCCAGCCCTCTACCTCTACGGTGATAATGCCTCCCAGACCGGCAGCCAATGCAACAAGTTGGTGAGCGCCACGGGCACGGCTTCTGCCTTCGACGCGACCCTGAATGTCAGAGAGAGCGAAGCGGTGCT
>CAIQPA010000560.1 GCA_903873545.1 uncultured delta proteobacterium | reverse complement strand
CCGATTCTCAATGAGATCGGCAGCGACGAGATCAAGCGTGAGTTCCTGGCCCCGGCCATCTCGGGCGACAAGATTGCCGCACTGGCGATCAGCGAGCCGAGCGCCGGCTCGGATGTGGCGAACATCAAGACCACGGCGCGGCGCGATGGCGACGACTACATCATCAACGGGCAGAAGCTCTGGATCACCAACGGCACCCGCGCCGACTTCCTGACCATGGCGGTCCGGACGGGCGGCCCCGGGTTCGGCGGCATCACGCTCGTGGTCTTCCCGACCGACACGCCGGGCTTCCACGTGGGCAAGAAGCTCAAGAAGATCGGCAACAAGTCCTCGGACACGGCGGAGCTCTTCTTCGAGGACTGCCGCATTCCTGTCCGCTACACGCTGGGCCACGAGAACGCGGGGTTCTTCCACATCATGACCAACTTCCAGGGCGAGCGGCTGATTGGCGCGCTGGCCTCGGTGGGCGGCATGGAGCTCGCGGTGCGTGACACCATCCGATACGCCAAGGAGCGTTCGACCTTCGGCAAGCCGCTGATCAAGCACCAGGTGGTGCGTCACAAACTGGTCGAGCACTTGGCGAACATCGAGGCGGCGCGCCGGCTCTGCTACTTCGCGGTCGACAAGGTCTCCAAGGACCCGCAGGGCGCTACGCGCGAGATCACCATGGCCAAGCTGATCGCGGGCGACCTGATGCAGAAGGTTCTCTACGACTGCCAGCAGTTCCACGGTGGCTTCGGCTACACGACGGAGTACCCGATCGGCCGTGCTTGGGCCGATGGTCGCCTGCTGACGATCGGCGGCGGCACCTCGGAGATCATGAAGGAGATCCTGACGAAGGTGGAAGGGCTCTAACGTGGGCCGCGCGACCTGCCTGTAGGTTGCGTTTGCCGCTGGTTTCGGCTAACGGTGGCCCCCCTCTGTGAGGCGCACTCGCTGCCTCCGCCAGAGTTTTCTGCACCTGCTGGGTGCCTTGTCGCGGGTTGAGAGGTTTAACATGTCGAAGATGATTCTTGGTCGCAAGCTTGGAATGACGCAGATTTTCTCGGCCGAAGGCAAGCGCGTTGGCGTGACCGTCGTGCAGGTCGGACCCATGAAGGTTCTGGCGAAGAAGAGCGCCCACGGCGACGACAAGTATGCCGCAGTCAAGGTTGGTTTTGAGGAGGCGGTTCGCCAGGAGAAGGACGGTTCGGTCCGTTTCCGTGGCGTGAACAAGCCCGAAGTTGGCGTCTTCACCTCGGCTGGCATCGAGAATCCGATGCGCGTTGTGGCGGAGTTCCGCTGCACCGAGTCCGAACTCGACAACTACACGGTCGGTCAGACGCTCGACCACACGCTCTTCACCGAAGGCGAGTTTGTTGATGCCGTTGGCATCAGCAAGGGCAAAGGCTTCATGGGTGTCATGAAGGCCTGGCATTTCAAGGGCTTCAAGGGCTCGCACGGCGCGCACGAGACCAAGCGCGGCCCCGGCTCGATCGGCGCTCACACCTTCCCCGCCCGCGTCTTCAAGGGCAAGAAGATGGCCGGTCACCACTCGAACAAGCGCATCACGGTCCAGAACCTGCGCGTGATTCGCGTCATCGCCGAGGACAACCTCTACCTCATCCTGGGCTCCATCCCGGGCGGCGTGAACGGCCTCATCCGCATCCAGCCTGCCGTGAAGAAGGCCGGCGCCATCTTCCTCAAGACCGGCGCGCTGACGAAGTAATCGTCGAAGCACCGAAGGACTGTGAGGCGCTCTCGGGCGCCTCGCTCCGTTTTTGCGCCCCGCTTCAGCGAGCGACTGTCCCTGCAAAGACCCGCTCAGCCGGACCGCGCATGAGCAGCCGCTCGCCCTGCCATCCGAAGTCGAGGCGGCCACCAGGCAGTTCAACCGTGAGGGTCGCGTCGGCGGAGATTCGGCCGAGCGACCGCCAGAGCTCCGCCACGGCTGCCGCGCCGGTGCCGCAGGCCTGCGTCTGGCCGCAGCCCCGCTCCCAGACATCCACGCGGAGGGCGCCGTCGGGGAGCAGCCGCACGAACTCGATGTTCACCCGCTCGGGGAACTGCGGGTCAACCTCTAGAAGAGGACCGACGAGCGTGATGTCGGGCGGGCTCTCGAGGTCCACGAAGACCCAGTGCGGGTTGCCCGTCGAAAGTCGGTAGCCGGCCGCATCGAGCCCCGCGCGGGGCGTCACCAGCGCGGAGCCGGTGGTGTCATGCACCAGCCGGGGGCGGGGCATCAGCAGCTCCACCTCACCGCTCTGCAGCAGCCGGGTGGCATGGGGACCGGCGCCCGTGTCCAGATCGAACCAGTCGGTGTTTGCCGTTCGGGTCGCGAGGGCGGCGGCGACGCAGCGCAGGCCGTTGCCGCACATCTCCGACTCACTGCCGTCGGCGTTGAAGACGGTCATGCTGGCCGGGGAGGCTCCGACGATGAGCAGGCCGTCGGCACCGATGCCGCGATGGCGGTCGCAGAGCGCGACAGCGCGACGACCATCCGCGATGCTCCAGCCGTCAGCCTCGAAGACGACGACGAAGTCGTTGCCCAGGCCATGCCACTTCTCGAACGGGAGCAGGCTCACGCAGACCTCGCCTTCGTCGGGTTCAGGCGCGACCGCAACGGGCTGCGACCAGCCACTTGTCCACCATCACGGGATCGGCAGCGAGGAAGCGGAGTCCCATGCCCGGCTGCAGTCCCTGCCCCTCGGAGAAGCCGCGGCGTACGACGGAGGCGATGATCGGGAAGGAGATGCTGTCGGAGAGTTCGACGACGAGCTGCACCTCGGTCTCCTGCGCCAGCAGCTGGTGGGCCGCGACGAAGCAGCCGCCCTTGGAGACATCGACGGTCTCCAGATGGGCCCAGTGTCCGGACAGGGCGTCGTGGACCCAGACGCGGACGGAACAGGGGAAGCGCGGTGCTTCGCGATGACGGTTCGAGAGCGTGGACGCGGTCGGGTACGAGAGAGACATGAGCTACCTCCGGTTGCACGGATGGTAGGCTGCATTGGTGCGCGCCACAAAAAACCTGCGATGCGTTGTTCAGACCCGAACGGCGGGGCGAGAGGCGGTCTTGGCGCTGTCGTAGAGTCCATCGAGGAGCGCCCTGTATTTGCGCGAGATGAAGCTGCGGCGGTTGGTCATCGTCTGGGTGACCTCGCCCGAGGCAGCATCAAATCCGCTCTCGAGGATGGCGAAGCGGCGGACGGCTTCGGCGGGCTCGAGATCTCGATTGGTGGCATCGATGGCCTCGCGGAGCGCAGCGAAGAGGCTCGGGTGCCGGGTGAGTTCAGCAAGGCTGAGGCTCGTCAGCCCCTTGTCTGCGGCCCAGTTAAGGGCTGCCTCCGGGTCGAGGGCAACGAGCGCGACGAGTTCAGGACGTCCCTCGCCTTCAACAAAGGCGTGGCTGACGAGCGGGATCTCACGCAGCGCTGCCTCGACACGGACCGGCGAAACGCGGCGGCCAGAGGCGGTCACGATGATGTCCTTCTTACGGTCTGTCACGCGAAGGGCCCCGCTGGGGAGCAGTTCGGCGATGTCGCCGGTCCGGAGCCAGCCATCGGTGAAACTGACGGCCTCGGCGCCGGACTGGTTCCAGTATCCGGCGGCGACGGCGCGGCCACGGACGAGGAGTTCTCCATCGGTGTCAAAGCTGACTTCAACGCCGGGCAGGGGCGGACCGACGGTGCCGACCTCGTGGGCGCCCGGCCGGTTGAGGGTGACGGCAGAGCAGGCCTCGGTGAGACCGTAGCCCTGAAGAACGGGAAGCCCGCAGCCGTCGAAGAGCTCTTCGGTGACTGCAGTCAAGGGGGCTCCGCCGCAGATGAGGAGTCGGATGCGGCCGCCGAGCCGCTCGCGGAGCTGGCGCTGCAGCGGCGCAGCGATGAGGAGGGCGAGTTGGCGCTTG
>CAIQPA010000559.1 GCA_903873545.1 uncultured delta proteobacterium | reverse complement strand
GCTTTACGGCCTTCCTCTTCCTCATCAACTTCCTGAGCGGTCCGATGGTCGGTTTTGGCTGGGCGGTCTCGCTCTGGCAGCGCGGCAGAGCGTCGCTGAAGCGGCTCGACAAGGTGATGTCAGAGCAGCCCGAGGTGGCAGACAGCGAGGGAGCCATCGCGCTCGACGGCACGGTCGCGATCGAGGTGCGCGGGCTCACCTTCGGCTACGCGGCACGCGGCGCAGCAGAGATTGGAACCGAGGAGCGGGAGGTTGCTGTTGCGGCTCCCGAACAGGCTGCAGCGCTCGACGGCGTGAGCTTCGTGCTGGCCCCCGGCAAGCTGCTTGGCGTCACGGGTCGCGTGGGCTCCGGCAAGAGCACGCTGGCCATGCTGCTGACCCGCATCTACGAGCCGCCGGCCGGCACCATCTTTGTGAATGGTCGCGACGTGCGGGACTACACGCTGTCGTCGCTCCGGCAGTCGATTGTGGTCGCGCCGCAAGACACCTTTCTGTTCAGCGACACCATCGAGAACAACCTGCTGATGGGGCTCGACGCAGAGACGGCTGGCGGCTCGGATTCCCGCTCCGCGGAGGCTGCGCGGCTCGCCGGACTGGCCTCGCTCGCAGAGGAGATTGAGGAGCTTCCGAAGCGCTACGGCACGCTGCTCGGCGAGCGGGGCGTGAACCTCTCGGGAGGCCAGCGGCAGCGACTGGCGATTGCGCGCGCCATCGGTGCCGACCCGCGCATGCTGGTGCTGGACGACTGCCTGAGCGCGGTCGATGCGCGCACCGAGGCCCGCATCCTGGAGCAGCTCCGGACAGTCTTCGAGGGTCGCTCGGGCATCATCATCTCGCACCGGGTGCGGGCGCTCGAGCAGTGCGACGAAATCCTCGTGCTGGAGGCGGGCCGGGTCATCGAGCGTGGCACCCACGCGGCGCTGCTGGCGCAGGGCGGACACTACGCCGAGATTGCGCATGAGCAGACGAAAGAGGCGGTGTCGGAATGAGCGCGCAGAAGCCGGCAGTCTCGAAGCTCGAAGCGGAGGCCATCGCGGTCTCGCGCGACCCCGTGCTGGCCCACATGCTGGCAGAGGAGAAGGTGGAGGTTGCAGGCCGCGATCTGCAGCTGCTCAAGCGGCTGCTCGGCTACCTGCGCCCGCACCGGCTGCTCGCGGCTATCTGCGTCTTCATGGCGGTGATCGAGGCGCTGGCGATGACCATCCCGCCCTACATTGTGGGGCTGGCGATGGACCGGGCCTCGGGGGTCACGGGCCGCACGCCGCGCGGCTTTGACCACCTGCTCGACGCCATCGGCGAGGTGGCGCTCTCGGCGGTGGATCGGGTGCCGACCGATACGGCTGCGCTCATCACCTACTTTGGTGTGATGTCGCTGCTTTTCTGGCTGCTCCGCTTTGGCGTGGCGGTGGCCACCTCCTACTGGGTGCAGAAGCTGAGCCAGCTGATCCTGCACGACCTCCGGGTCGACATCTTCGCCCACATCACCGCGATGGACATGGGCTTCTTTCACAAGAACCCGGTGGGCCGTCTGGTGAACCGGACCACCTTCGATGTGGCGTCGCTCTCGGAGCTCTTCTCGGATGCTTTTGCGCAGGGCATGCGCGACATCCTCTTTGTGCTGGTGCTCTACAGCGTGATGTTCACGATCGACCCGCTGCTCGGCACGATGCTGCTCCTCGTGGTGCCGGCGCTGGT
>CAIQPA010000558.1 GCA_903873545.1 uncultured delta proteobacterium | reverse complement strand
GCCGCCCTCACCGCCAACCGCTTCACCGGCATCCTCCCCTCCGCGGAGTTCTCGCAGGTGCCGCTCATCGCCGAGGACTTCGAGAACGGCGAGCACCTCTTCCCGACCGGCCGCCTCGACGCCGACGAGCAGCAGGTGGACCTGCGCAACATGAACTCCTGGCGCCTCAAGCTGGCCGATGTGGAGACCGTCGAGCTCCTCGAGGTCCATGTCGTCAACGCCGTCGCCCCCTTCATCCTCAACGCCCGCCTCAAGCCTCTCATGGAGCGGGTCCCCACCGCCGACAAGCACATCGTCAACGTCTCGGCCATGGAGGGGCAGTTCTACCGCACCTTCAAGAGCGACCGCCACCCGCACACCAACATGGCCAAGGCCTCGCTCAACATGATGACCCGCACCTCGGCGGCCGACTACATCGAGAGCGGCATCCACATGAACAGCGTCGATACCGGCTGGGTGACCGACGAAGACCCGGCCGCCATCGCGCAGATGAAGCGGGACATGCACCGGTTCCACCCGCCGCTCGACATCGTCGATGGCGCGGCCCGCATTGTGGACCCCATCTTCGACGGCCTGCGCACCGGCAAGCATGTCTGGGGCCAGTTCCTCAAAGACTACCGCATCACCGACTGGTAGCCGCCAGCCGCCCGCTCAGTGCGAGAGGGCGACCGCAGCGAAGAGGATCAGCCCGATGGCCATGCCGATGAGGTCGGCCCGACGAGCGGCCTTGCTGTGCGCCACGCCCAGCGGCAGGTGGTGCCAGAGGATGTGCAGGAAGGAGCCGGCAGCCAGCGCCTGAAAGGAGGCGACGGCTACGCTGGAGACCGTGGGGAAGATGTGGCCGGCGGCGATGAAGCCGACAACGGTCGAGACCGAGAGCAGGGCGATGGCGAGCGGCGGTGCCCAGGCGACGCCAAAGCCCTTTGCGAGCCGCCAGGCCGTCGCGCCCACCGGGATGCGGTGCAGCAGCACGGCGAAGAGGAGGCCTTCGCCCGCGTGGCGGAGCTCCTCGCTCGAGCCGCCCTCTGTCATGGCTGCGGAGGCCAGCGTGGCGCCATCGAGCGACTCGTGCAGCAGCATGGCGAGGATGGCCAGCGCGAGCGTCCAGTGCTTGGGCGTGTAGCCAACGCTCGCGGGCGACGGCTCGGTCGCGCCGGAGGGACGGGCCGAGGCCCGCTCGTAGGCCAGCGGGATGAGCATGCCCATCGCCGCGTAGAGCCAGCCACGATTGCCCGTCACCTCTGCCGTGGCGGGCAGGATGTCGAGCACAACCAGCGACAGCACCGCGCCGAGCGGGAAGGCTGCAATGGCGCGCGCCACCGGGCCCTGACCCCAGACGGGATGCACCAGCGCCGCACCCACGATGAGCGCCAGGATGCTCAGGAGCAGCGCCCCCGGGCCTGCCATCAACGCGTGGAGTGATTCGAGCAAGGGAGCCTGAACTGCCGGTTGGAAGGGGCAGGCTCTTAGTCGCACATGCGTTGCATCTGCAAGAGGGTCCGGCGAATCCTCACGGTTGGCGACTGCACCGCAAACATGCTATCGCCGCACCCCTCCACCGGGGCCATCTGGACCCCGCCGCCAGGCTCCCGAACATGTCTCGCTACCTCGTCACCTCGGCGCTCCCCTACGCGAACGGCCCCATTCATCTGGGCCACATGGTGGAGCACATCCAGACCGACGCCTACGTGCGCCACCTCCGTTCCGAAGGCCACGAGGTCATCTACCTCTGCGCCGACGACGCCCACGGCACCCCCATCGAGCTCAACGCGGCCAAGCGGGGCATCACCCCCGAGGCGCTCATCGCCGAAATCTACGCCTCCCACACGGCCGACTTCCGCGCCTTCGGGATGAGCCACGACCTCTACCACACCACCCACTCGCCCGAGAACCGCGAGCTGGCCTCCATGGTCTACCTCAAGCTCAAAGAGGGCGGCTACCTCGAGCGCCGCGTCTCGCAGCAGATGTACTCCGAGAGCCTCGGCCGCTTCCTCCCCGACCGCATGGTCAAGGGCACCTGCCCCAAGTGTGGCGCCAAGGACCAGTACGGCGACGTCTGCGAGTCCTGCAAGAGCACCTACGACCCCACCGACCTCATCGACCCTGTCGATGCCATCGAGGGCAAGACCCCCGTCGTGCGCGACACCGAGCAGCTCTATGTGCGGCTCCACGACTTCGAGCAGGTCATCCGCGACTGGCTGCCCCGCGGCGCGCCGCAGACGGCAATCCAGAACTTTGTGAACAACTGGCTCTCGGGCGAGCTCAAAGACTGGTGCATCAGCCGCGACGCCCCCTACTTCGGCTTCGAGATCCCCGGCGAGCCCGGCAAGTTCTTCTACGTCTGGATGGACGCACCGATTGGCTACATCGGCACCACCAAGGCCTTCCTCGACCCGCTGGGCCGCGACTGGCGCGAGGTCTGGCAGAAGGGCGGCGACTGGAACATCGTCCACTTCATCGGCAAAGACATCGTCTACTTCCACACCCTCTTCTGGCCCGCGATGCTCGATGCGGCCGGCCTCCGCGCCCCCGACCGGGTGCATGTCCACGGCATGCTGACCGTGGACGGCCAGAAGATGAGCAAGTCGCGCGGCACCTTCATCAAGGCCTCGACCTACCTCGAGCACCTCGACCCCGACTACCTCCGCTACTACTTCTGCGCCAAGCTGGCCGACGGCGTGGACGACATCGACCTGCACCTCGAAGACTTCGTCGCCCGGGTGAACGCCGACCTCATCAACAATGTGGTCAACCTGTGCAGCCGCGTGACCAAGTTTGTCGCGGGCAAGCTGGGCGGACAGGTGCCTGCGGTCGCAGAGCGTGATGCAGAGCTGGTCGCGGTTGTGGCGGCCGGTGTGGCGCAGGGCCGGGCGGCGATGGACCGCATCGACTTCCGCGCTGCCATGCGTGCGGTGGCCGAGACGGGCGACAAGTTGAACCTCTTCTTCCAGGAGGCGGCCCCCTGGGTTGCCCTCAAGGAAGACCCGGCGCGGGCCGGCGAGATCTGCGCGGTGGCGCTCCACGGCTGCTGCGCGCTGATGGCGCTGCTCGCCCCCGTGACCCCCGCCCTCAACCGCCGCTTTGCCGCTGCGCTCGACCTGCCTGCGGTGACGCTCGCGCAGGCAGGTGCCGACTTCCACCCCGCGCAGGTGC
>CAIQPA010000557.1 GCA_903873545.1 uncultured delta proteobacterium | reverse complement strand
TTCCCGACGAGTTGGGGCGTGATTGTGGAGTAGGGCGATGACGGCGCGCAGTCTCACATCCGTCGTCCTGTTGCTGCTCTTGGCAGCCTGCGACCGTGCTCCGGAGCCGGTTTCGCCTGCCGCACCTGCGGAGGTTGCTGCCGCTGGTACCGGCTCGGGTGAGGCAGTCGAGCTGGCCATCTTCGGCCTCCCGCGGCTGCCGGGGACGCAGGTGGATTTCATGTCAGAGGAGCTGGCCCATGCCCGCATCGCATCGAGCGTTCGGGAAACGGTCGCCAAGGTCCTGGAGGCCGACAAGCGGTTCGCTGTCACCCGGTTCGACGGCGGAACGCGGTTGGTCGCGATGGATGGGAGCGGGCGCAGCATCTTTGTCTATCGGTTGCCGGGCGAGGGCGACACGATGCTCTCCTACTTCGCCACTGCGCGGCGGCAGGAGGTGGGCGACGGCTCTGCGGCTCCGCCGGCTACAGCATCGTCGGCGCCGCAGCAGGTGCGTCGCGGTGCAGCCGCGCCGGGCGATGCGGCCTCGGAGGGCGCAACAGCCAACAAGGGCGGCATCAAGGTGGGTAGCGACGGGCTCCGGTTCAGCCGCCCCGACTCCGTCGCCGACATGAAACGGCTCCTCGAGCGGCCCGCTCCGGCCACCAAGGGTGGAGCGCGTCGCGTTGTCCCGAACCAGCCCATCCTGGATGCAGCCGGTCGGCCGACGGGGTATGAGCGGACGCTCTATGGCCGCGTGGTCCGTTCGAGCCCGCCGCCGCGCGTGACGCCGGTGCGCCGGAACGATGCGGTGTCGCAGTATTGAGTCGCCGGTGGTGAACTGGCTCCTCACCGGGTTCTTTGTGCTGCTGCCGACGGGCGTTGCCTGGGCCGACGCATGGGGCGACAGCTGTAACGCCTGCCCACCGGGCGCCCGCTGGCGCGACGGTGCCGCGTTGACCTTTGAGGTGCCCGCGGAGGTGCTCAGCGGCAGCATCGCCTACAGCCTGCGCGACGCAGGGCGCGTCTGGCAGGAGGGGCCCTGTGCTGCGCCATCGCTTGGCGTGGAGGTGGTCGCGCAGACGGCGTTTTCCCGCGATGGTGTGAACGCGGTGGTCTTCGTGGAGTCTGCGCCGGAGACGGGCGATGCGGAGTCGGTGATCGCCGCTACCTGCAACCGGTGTGATGCAGAGGGGTTCATCGTGGAGTCCGACATCGCGCTGTTCGGGCCGGCTGAGCGGTGGAACGACAACTGCTTGAGCGCCTCCTTTTCGCAGCGGGGTCTGTTGCTGCATGAGCTGGGCCATACGCTGGGGCTTGACGATGGCTACGACGACGGCGGACAGGCGATGTATGGGGTGGTGAGCTCCGAGCAGAGCCACCGGTTCGGAAGCCCTGCAGCGGGCGACTTTGCGGCGCTCTGTGGCCTGTATGGCGTGCGGCCTGATGCGCCCCTCTTTACCGAGGTTGCGCAGGGCTGCGTGGACTCGTTCGGGCGCGCGGGAGGGCTCTGCGATGGTGCGGGGCCGAGCCCTTCGGGGCTGCGCTGCGTGGAGGCTGACGGGGTGGCGCGCTGGGCCTGGGGCTGCGACAGTTGGAAGTCCTGCGAGGCGGGCGCGAGCTGCATACCGCTCGGTGACGACGAGGAGGATGGTGGCTTCTGCGCGCCCGACGCGCCGGTCGTTGATGCCGCCTTGGGCGAGCTGTGTGACGAGGATGCCGATTGCGCGGAGGGGCTCTGTGCTGCGGCGGCCCGTGAGGCAGGGCGCTGCCTCCAGCGGTGTGGCCCGAGCCTCGCCTGCGGGGGTAGCTGCACCGATGTGGTGAAGGCGGGCGTCTACCGCGGCCGCTGGTGCAGGCTGGCCGAGGCGACGAAGCCTGCGGTGCGTGAAGCGGAGGGCTGCGCGACCGCTCCGGCGGCTGCTTGGCCGGCGATGCTGATGCTGGGGCTGCTCCATGTGGCGCGCCGGCGGCTTCGGGCGATCCGGCTTGCCACCCGTTGCGGTGCGCCGTAACGGTTGGCACCGTTGTTCGAGCAAGGTGGCGGATGTTCTGGGCTGGTTGGAGAGCGGTGGCGGGAGAGCGGCGGCGGGCTGTCTGCAGCCTGATTGCGGCGCTCGCGTTGCTGCTGCCCTGGGCGCAGGCGCAGGCTGGAGAGCTGACCCGTGGAGATCGGCTGGCCATCCTCTACAGCCCGCAGCTCCGCTTCTCGCCGGAGCGCGAACCGCTCATTCGTGTGGGCCTTATGGATGCGGCCTCCGAGGTGCGGCTGACCGCCAATACGATGGTGCAGATCGACCCGATGGGTGATGGCGCGCTCGCGGTGGATGTACCTGCCAACACGACGCTCACGGTGCGGATTCGCGACGGCGAGCCGGGGCGGTACAGTTACACCGTGGTGGTGTCGGATCTGCCGGCCGATTCGCTCGCGGCTGCCGCCCGTCTGGTATCGGAGTGGCAGGGGCTCGGCTGGGATGCTGAGGTGCTGCAGGTGGGTGCGGTGTTCGCCGTGGATGGGCAGCGGTTTGATACCCGCAAGCTGCTGATCGCGGTGGGGCGGACCTCTTCGCAGGCCGATGCAGACTCGCTTGCGGAGCGGCTCGCAGCCGAACGCGGCGTGGATGCGACGGTGCACTCCGAGCTGGCGGACTATCCGGGCGGCTGGTTCGATGTATCGGGGCTTCCGGGTGGCGTGGTGGTTCACAGCCGTGACCTCGCCTGGCTTCGCGGCCGCCCGGAGACGGTCTTTTCTGTGGAGGACGTGGTCTACGACCGGGGCACGAAGGGCGAGGGCAAAGAGAAGCGTCGCTATGTGGGCTCGCTCATCTTCGCGGCGGATCGGGGCGGCAAGCTTGTGCTGGTGAACGAGGTCGGATTGGAGCGGCTGGTGGAGGGCGTGCTGCCATCGGAGATGTATGTCTCGGCGCCGGTGGAGGCGCTCCGTGCGCAGGCGGTCGCCGCCCGCTCCGAGGTGCTCGGCTCGCTCGGTACGCGCTACACGGCCGACCCCTACATGACCTGCTCGGATCAGCGCTGTCAGGTCTACAAGGGGATCGGCGCCGAGACGGCGACAACATCGGCGGCGGCACGGCAGACGCGCGGCCTTGTGCTGGCGAGCGGAGACGCGCTCATCCGTGCCTCCTTCTCGGCCAACAATGGTGGCTTTGCGGGGGGCAACGACACCACGTGGGGGAGTGAGCCGCTCCGCTACCTGCAGCCTCACTATGACGGCGCGTCGGCCTCCTCGAAGTATGATGGCGGAATCGGAAGCGACGCCGCGGTTGCCGCCTTCCTCGCGGACCCAGGCGACGTCCTGTCGAACATTCGTGAGTACGGCGCCCAGGCCTCCTTCCGCTGGCGGGTGGAGTTGAACGCTACGCAGCTTGCGGAGGCGGTCGCGAAGCGGCAGTCGGTGGGTAGGGTGCGTTCCATCCGCGTTGCGAACCGGGACCGGAGCGGCCGGGCGACGCGGCTCGAGGTGGAGGGCGATGCAGGTAGCCTCGTGGTGGAGCGGGAGCTCAACATCCGTCGCTCGCTCGGGAGCCTGCGGAGCGCGCTCTTTGTGCTGGAGCCGACCACGAACGCTGCGGGCTTCGTCGAGAAGCTGGTGATCCGAGGCGGTGGCTTCGGGCATGGCGTGGGCATGTGCCAGACGGGCGCCATCGGCGCGGCGCAGCGGGGCTGGACGGCGGAGCAGATCCTCGAGCGCTACTATCCCGGCACAGCGCTCCGGAACCTCTACGCGGCGGGGGGCGAATGATGCGCCAAATTGGAATCGTGGTCGCGCTCCTGCTGATGCTGCTGGGCAGCGCGGCAGAGGCTGGCGAAGGGAGCGGATTCTCGGAGCTGCGTTTGTCGCGCGCGGAGCTGCTGGCAGCGCTGTCGGCCCAGAACCCGGCGGTAGCCGAGGCGATGGCGG
>CAIQPA010000556.1 GCA_903873545.1 uncultured delta proteobacterium | reverse complement strand
GTCGCCCGGTTGCGCGAGTATGAGTCGAAGCTGGCGGGTTGCGAGGTCATCGACCCGACCAAGATGTCGGGCAGCAAGGTCCGCTTTGGCGCCACGGTCGAGGTGCTCGACACCGATACGGACGAGAAGCACACCTTCCGCATCGTTGGCGACGACGAGGCCGACTTCAGCGCCGGCCTCATCAGCTACCAGGCCCCCATCGCGCGCGGTCTGCTGGGCAAGGACGAGGGCGACGAGGTCGAGGTCCAGACCGGCGCCGCCAAGCGGAACTTCGAAATCCTCGGCGTCCGCTACGAGGAGATCATCCTCTCCTTCCGGCCCGTCCCGAACATCTGAGCGGAGCCTGCGCGGTCAGCCCTGGACCCGCTCCACGGAGACCACGCCGTCGACCTTGCCTAGCTGCTTGATGGCCTCGTTGAGCTGGCCGACATTGGTGACCAGGACCTCGAAGACGTTGGTGGCCATGCCATCCTCTTTGACGCGGCAGTTGGCCTGCGCGATCTGAACGCCGCGCGAGGAGAAGGCGGCAGACATCTCTGCGAGGAGTCCCGCCTCGTCGCGGCAGATGACCCGGACCGTAACCCGGCGCTTGGAGAGGTCTTCGCTCTTTTCGGCCAGGTCGGACCAGCGCACATCGCACCGCCGCTCCGTCTCGAGGTGCTGCAGACGGGGGCAGGAGGCGGTGTGGACAACGACGCCGCGGCCGCGGGTGACGAAGCCCACAATCTGGTCGCCATGCACGGGGTGGCAGCAGCGGGCGTAGGAGACCATCAGTTCGCCATCCATGCCGGAGAGCGAGATGGCGGTCTTGGTCGGCTTGGAGATGAGGGACTTGAGCGCCTGGCCGAACCGCTTGACGGCGTTGACAGGCTGCTCGTCGAGCGGCCGCGCCTCGGGCGGCACGACCCTGGAGATCACCTGCTCCTTCGAGAGCCGACCGTAGCCGACAGCAAGGAGCAGCTGCTCGACGGTCTGCACCTTGAGCAGCTCCGCCGCAGCGAGGAGGTCGCCCGACTTGAGGAGCGTCTCGTAGCGCAGGCCATACCGCTTGAACTCCACGGAGAGCACGCCCTGCGCCATCTCCTTGGCCTTCTCTTTGGCCTCGCGCTGGATGTACTCGCGGATCTTCTGGCGGGCCTTGGTGGAGCGGACCGACTCGAGCCACTCCTCGCGCGGGTGCTGGTCGGCGCGGGTGAGAATCTCGACGACGTCGCAGTTCTGGAGCTCGTGCCGAAGCGTGACGAGCCGCCCGTTCACCTTGGCGTGCACCGCATGGTTGCCCACCTCGGAGTGGACCGCAAAGGCAAAGTCGATGGGCGTCGAGCCGGCGGGCAGCGACTTGATGTCGCCGTCCGGCGTGAAGACGAAGACCTCGTCGGAGAAGAGGTCGAGTTTCACCGAGTCGAGGAACTCCTGCGAGTTCTCAATCGCGACGTGGGAGACGACGAGGTCGCGCAGCCAGGTGAAGGCCTGCGACTCCGGGCGCAGCACGCTCCGTCCCTCTTTGTAGGCCCAGTGTGCCGCGACACCATACTCGGCGACGCGGTGCATCTCCTCGGTGCGAATCTGGATCTCGATGCGCTCGCCGGAGGGTCCGAGCACCGTCGTGTGGAGCGACTGGTAGCCGTTGGCCTTCGGGATGGCGATGTAGTCCTTGAAGCGGTTGGGCACCGGCTTCCAGACATCGTGGACGATGCCGAGCGTCTCGTAGCACTGCGACTTGTTCTCGACGATGACGCGGAAGGCGGTAACGTCGTGGAGCTGTTCGAACTCGATGCCCGACTTCTTCAGCTTGCGGAAGATGGAGTAGTAGTGCTTCGGTCGGCCCTGGATTTCGGCGTTGAGCCCCTGCTTGCGGGTAAGCTCTTTGAGCAGCGAGATGGTGTCGCGGATGTACTCTTCGCGCTCCGTCTTGCTCTTCGAGACATGGGCGACCACGTCGGCGTAGGCGGCCGGGTTGAGGTGGCGGAACGAGGTGTCCTCGAGCTCGACCTTCATCCAGTTGATGCCGAGCCGGTTGGCGAGCGGCGCGTAGATGTCGAGCGTCTCGGTGGCGATGCGCGCCCTGCCCTCGTCCGACATGTGGTCGAGGGTGCGGAGGTTGTGGAGCCGGTCGGCCAGCTTGACGAGCACCACCCGGACGTCGCGCGACATGGCAACGATGAGCTTGCGCACGTTCTCGGCCTGAGCCTCTTCGCGCGACTTGAACTCCAGCTTGGAGAGCTTGGTCAGGCCACCAACGAGGAAGGCGACCTGATCTCCGAACTCGGCCTCGACCTCGTCCAGCGTCGCGTTGGTGTCTTCGACCGTGTCGTGAAGGAGGGCCGCGCAGAGGCTGTAGATATCGAGCTGGAGGTCGGCGGTGATGCCGGCAACTTCGACAGGATGGATGACGTAGGGGTCGCCGCTCTTGCGCTGCTGCCCCTCATGCTTGGCCACTGCGAAACGGAAGGCGCGGTCGAAGAGCGCGAGGTCGGGGCTGGGGTGATAGCCCCGCACCTTCCGCACAACTTCGTCATACCGCCTGAGCACTTCGGCCTGCATGCGCCTCCTCTTGTTGCCGCCCAGAGTAGGGTCGACACGGCGTCAGTATGGCCGACCGCTTTGGGGTGTCAAATCTCGTTCAGCGAGGCGACGAGGTCGAACCTGCGCCGGACCTCTTCGGCCCGATGCTGCGTCCGCGTCCGGCCCGCAACGAAGATGGCGCGGAGCTCTTCGAAGGCGACCTCGAGGTCGTCGTTGATGATGAGATGGTGGAAGGAGGAGAAGTGGGCCATCTCCGCCCGGGCCGCATGAAGCCTGCGTGCGACGACCTCATCGCTGTCGGGTCCGCGCCCGCGCAGCCGCTGCTCGAGCACCTCCATGCTGGGCGGAAAAATCATCACCGCCAGCGCATCGCTCCGGTAGGCCAGCAGGCTCTCGGCGCCCTGAAAGTCGATATCGAAGAGGAGGCTTTTGCCGCCGCGGAGTTCCTCCTCAACCACGGCCTTGCTCGTGCCATACCGGTTGCCATGCACCAACGCATGCTCGGCAAAGGCGTCGGCCGCCACCATCTCGGCGAAGCGCTCGGGCGTCACAAAGTGGTAGTGCACACCATCCTGCTCGGCGCCGCGGGGCGCACGCGTGGTCACGCTCACCGAGAGTTTCAGCGCAGGAAAGGCGGCGAGCAGACGGTCACAGAGCGTCGACTTTCCCGCACCGGACGGACCAGACAGAATCAGCAGCATGGCGGAACCCTCAGACAGAGCGCCTGCCTCCTAGAGCAGCGCAGACCGCTCTGCCAAGTCTGCCCTGCTCCTCAGTTGGAAAAGCCGACGAAGAGGCCACCACCACTCCGCCAACCGCTCGCATCAAAGCTGCCCAAGTTCACCGCGGGGCCATCCTTCCGAGCCAGATTGTCGAAGGTCAGCTCTGTCTCCAGCGCCGGCCCGGTCTCGAACCAGAGACCGCCGACGAAGGAGTCGAACTCCCAGCGGGCCTCGAGGCCGGCGAGCAGGTCGGCGTGTGCGCCCCACACCTTGCTCTGCGTCAGGTCGACATCGTCGAGCGTCAGTGTTGCCTCGCCGCGGGTGCCGCCGAGTTCGCCTGCGACGGTGACGGAGAGGGCGTCGTAGATCTGCCAGAGCGCCTGATGCCGAAGGGAGATACGGAAGGTGTCGATGGTCACTTCGGAGCCGAGCGAGACCTCGCTGGCATGAACGCCGGAGAATGCCAGGCCCGCACGAATGTTGTCTGGTGCCCAGGGAGCGGCCGCAGAAAGCGAGCGCCCAGCCTGCAGCGAGGCGAATCCGCCGCCGAAGCTATCGGTCGCGGCGACACCCGCGACCCGGTCGAGGTCGGGCGTGATGTTGCGGCCGCCGAAGTGGAGCGTGAGGTCTGTCCAGTCGCCGACGTGGGCGTCGGACGAGGCCGCGTCGGCCTCGGGCGCCGGCGCCTTGTAGGGCGGCAGCGCGGGCGAGATGACGATGACAGCCGGCATCTTCACGGGGGCCAGCGGCTCCTCAGTCGGGCCCTCCGGCGAGACGACCGGCCCAACGCGGAGCTCCGGCGGAACCGTATCCGCAGGCGTCGGAGAGACTTCGTAGGGCTGCGCCGCGGCCGCTGCAGAGAGCAGCATCAGGGCGGGGACAAGGAGGAGAGAGTGCTTCATTGTGCGCTCCGATCGCGGCCGAGGAGGCCGTCG
>CAIQPA010000555.1 GCA_903873545.1 uncultured delta proteobacterium | reverse complement strand
GTCAGCGGAATCCCCGCCGCCGCGCACGCCTTCACAATCTTCACCAGGTCCGCTGCGCTCTTCGGCAGCGCCACACCGAACGGCACCAGCTCGTAAATGCTCGCGTCGGTCGCATAGAGCGCTCGGTGCACCGCATCGGTCCGCACCTCGCCCTCCATCTGCGCGTTGAGCTCCGCAAGCGCCTCTGCCACTGCAACCGGCAGTGCCGGCAGTGCCAACTCTTCGCCAAGGTGGCGCAAACCTCTCGTCGTCTCAGTGCTGGTGCGCATCGCCATCCATCCTTGTCGTCGCATTTTTGGCGCGACTCCCTGCTCTTGCACTAACGACGATGGGCAACCATCGCAAAGTGCCTTGCTCCATCGCCCACGCGGGCCACCCACGGCAACATGATAGCCACCGAACAGGCCGAGTCTCCACGACTCCGCATCACCGAAATCTTCCACAGCATCCAAGGCGAGTCCACCTACGCCGGCCGCCGCTGCTACTTTGTCCGACTCACCGGCTGCAACCTCCGCTGCACCTGGTGCGACTCCGTCTACACCTTCACCGGTGGCGGCTGGATGACCTTCGACGAAATCTTCGCCAAGCTGGCCACCTTCCCCGCATGCGACCTCGTCGAAGTCACCGGCGGCGAACCCCTCCTGCAGCCCCGCGTCAACGCCTTCATGCAGGCCTGTCTCGACCGCGGCTTCGAGGTCCTGCTTGAGACCTCCGGCAGCCTCGACATCGCCCCTGTCCCCGCCGCCGTCCGCAAGATTTACGACCTCAAGCCGCCCGGCTCCGGAGAGGTGCAGAGCAACCGCTGGGAGAACCTCCCGCTCCTGCAGCCTCACGACGAAATCAAGGTCGTCCTCGCCCATCGCGCCGACTACGAGTGGGCCCGCAAACAGGTCATCGACCGCGGCCTCATCGGTCGCCACCCCATCCTCTTCTCCCCCGTCTTCGGACAGGTCACACCCCTCGAGCTCGCAACCTGGATCCTCGAAGACGGCCTCGATGTCCGAATGCAGATCCAGATGCACAAGCTCATCTGGGACCCCTCCGCACGAGGCGTGTAGCGTGACCCAGCCCATGATCGACATCCAGTCCTCCGCAGACGAGCGCGGCATCCCCCTCCGCGCCGCCGGCATCTCCAAGCTCAAGTACCCCATGGTCGTCTGGGACCGCGACCAGAAGTCGCAGCAGACCATCGGCAACTTCACCCTCACCGTCGATCTGCCCCACCAGTACAAGGGCACCCACATGAGCCGCTTCATCGAAGCGCTCGAACGGCACCGCGGCGAGATCTCCCTCTCCACCCTGCCGCTCCTCGTCCAGGACCTGCGCGAGACCCTCGACGCAGCCCGCTCCCACGTCCGCGTCGACTTCTCCTACTTCATCCAGCGCAAGGCGCCCGCCACCGGCGCCGCCTCCATGCTCGAGCTCCGCTGCTACTTCCTCGGCGACGCCGACCGCGACACCGCCCGCTTCACGCTCGGCGTCGAGGTCCCCGTCATGACCCTCTGCCCCTGCAGCAAGGCCATCTCCCAGTATGGCGCCCACTGCCAGCGAAGCATGGCCCGCATGCAGGTCCGCTTCCACGACCTCGTCTGGATCGAAGAGCTCGTCGAGATCGCCGACAGCTCCGCCTCCGCCCCCATCTACCCCCTCCTCAAGCGGGCCGATGAGAAGTGGATCACCGAGCACTCCTACGAGAACCCCGTCTTCGTCGAAGACCTCGTCCGCAACATCGCCGGAAAGCTCATGGCCGACCCCCGTGTCGCCTGGTTCGAGGTCGAGGCCGAGAACGAAGAGTCCATCCACGCCCACAACGCCTTTGCAGCCGTCGGCAGCGACGACATCGCCATGCTGAAGGCCGCGGGCGAAGCGCCCTGACCGACCAAAAACGAAGCGGGCCCCCGCCCGAAGGCGGAGGCCCTGCTCCAGTGTCGTCAGACGACTAGCGCTCCGAAACCGGAACCCACTTCTTGCCCGAATCGCCGCTGTAGAGGCACTCGGGGCGGAAGATGCGGTTGTCTTCCCACTGCTCGAGGATGTGGGCACACCAGCCAGCCACGCGGGCCACGGCGAAGATAGGCGTGAAGAGCGAAATCTCGATGCCGAGCAGCTCGTAAAGCGCGCCCGAGAAGAAGTCGACGTTGGGGTAAATCTTCTTGCCCGTCTTCTCCATCTCCGCACGCATCGCCGTCTCGATGGTCTTGAGCTTGGCGTAGTGCTGCTTCGGGTCGTTCGTCGCGGCAACCTGCGCCAGGTACTTCTCGAGCACGTAGGAGCGGGGGTCCTTCGCCTTATAGACGCGGTGGCCCATTCCAAAGATCTTCCGCTTGGCGCCGAGCTCGCTGAGCACGTAGCGCGTGCCATCCTCTACCGACGAAACCTCCGCCAGCATGTGGAGCGCACCCTCGTTCGCGCCACCGTGGAGCGGCCCGTAGAGGGCGCCCACAGCCGCGCTCACCGAGGCATCCATCGGAGCCATCGTCGAGGCAACCACGCGGCCCGTGAAGGTCGACGCGTTGAAGCTGTGCTCCATGTGGAGAATCAGGCAGACATCAAAGATGCGGCCACGCTCATCCGAAGGGACCTCGCCCGTCACCATGTAGAGGAAGTTCTGGCCATGGCCGAGGTCGGAACGCGGGTCGAGCGGCGCGAGCCCCTTCGAGATCCGGTGCCACGCTGCGACGATGGTGGGGAAGCGGGCAATCAGCTCCAGCGCCCGATCAAAGTTGGCCTGGTTCCGGCCGCTCGCAACAGGCGACAGCGAGCCGTGTGCCGCGATCGCCGTCTGAAT
>CAIQPA010000554.1 GCA_903873545.1 uncultured delta proteobacterium | reverse complement strand
GCTCCTCCGACGCCACCGTCTGCGTCGCAGAGAGCGTCCAGGTGAGCGCGCCGGCCCCGTAGGTCACCGCAGGCGACAGCAGCAGGTCGCCCGTCGTCGCCACCCACATCCCGGCGACCCGGCCGCCAAATCCGCCCGCACCCGTCACGCTCGGGTCAAAGCCCACGCCGCCGGCAACACCCGCATGGTCGGCACCGGTCAGCAGCGGCTCCTCGCCACGCTCCATGAACGCATGCTGCCAGAACCCCTCCACCGAGACCTGCACCTCGCCGCCCATCGGCTCCGCAGAGAGGCCGAGCGTCGAGAAGACCACAGGCCGTCGCACGCCGTTGCCATCGGTCAGCAGCAGCGTCCGCTCCGGGCTGAAGGCCGACTCGAACCGAACCACCGCCGGCCCTGCCACCACCGCCGCATCCGCCACCGCCGTCAGCCGCCGCGCATACCGCGACGACCAGAGCGGCTCGCCCTGCAACAGCGCCGCGGTCAGCCCCGCCGACTCCGCCCCGCTCGCCTCAAAGAGCTCGCCCCGCCCCTGCGCCGCGATCGCCCCAGCAACCAGGCTCCGCACCGCCGGCGCAGCCTCGATCAGCGGCATCCGGTCCCAGCCTGCAAACAGCCCGAGGCCACCATCCCAGCCCTCGCCGTGGCCCACGACGCGGCCGCCGAGCGACCCGTTCGCGAAGGTCGCCTCGGGGAGCTCGGTCTGCAGCAAGACTGGCTGAAGCAGCGCACGGGTGCTCGGATGCAACAGCCACGACCCTGCCCCCGACAGCAGCGGCGGCAGGTAGTCGGTCGGCGAGCCGACCAGCGCCGAGCCATCGCTGCCAAAGAAGTCGATCCGGTTCGGCACAAAGAAGGGCACCCAAACAAGGTCGCTCTCCCAGTTCGCTGCAGCCCACTGGTAGCGCACCGCAGCCACCGCCATCCGAGCCCGCCCGCCCACCGCGAGGAACCCGTCGCGGTAGTCCTTCGGCGCAATCACATCTCCCGGCTGAAGCACATCGCTCGAACCCCAGCGGAGGGACTGCTGCCCCACCGTCAAACGGCCGGCCTCACCCACCGAGAAGCTCCACCAGGCCTCATCCAGCTCAGCCCGCTGCTCCGCAAGCGTGCCGGCAGCGCTGCCATCCCAGAGCGCCTCGGGGAAGGACTCCTCCCGCACCGTCTCCTCCAGCCGCCACCGCGCCGAGAGCCGCAGGCTGCTGGCCGCGCCGCGGCGACCATCCACCCGGGCCTCACCGAAGAGTCCGCGGCGATGCCAGGCCTCATCCCGCCCATCCCAGGCCGTGTCGAACCCCGTCCAACCCTCGACCTCGAGCCGCGGCTGCAGCGTCCAGGACTCCGCGGGTGTCACCGTCACAGCGGGCAGCGCCGACAGCTCCGGGTCCACAATCCAACCCTCATCCACGGCCGCGGCCGAACCCTCTGCCAGAGGCTCCGCGGCCTCGGGCTGAGCGCTCGGATTCTCCTCGTCGGAGATCCACCCCTCCTGCCCCTGCGCCACAGCCGGCGCAAGCAGCAGCGCCCAGAGCAGGCCCCGTATCTTCACCGCGCCAGCGCCTGCGGTGTCATCTCGGCGGCCGCCGGAACGACGGCAAAGTCGACCGCATCCAGCACCACGGTCGTCGACCCGCCCGACGCCGGCCGAATCGTCAGCCGACGCACATAGCTCTTGCCGCCCGACACCGCCGTCTGCTCCACGAAGAGCGTCTTCGTCGCCGCACCCTTGTCGTCAAAGTAGCGCACCCGGAGCGGCATCATGTCGCTCTTGCGAACCCAGGCCACCGTCGAGGCCGCCTGACCCGCGCTCCGCTGCTTGGGCTTCACCTCCACCCGGTAACAGTCGGCGTTGCCCACCTTCTCGTCGGGCTGCCGCGTGTAGGTACCCTCCTTCAGGTCGCGAGACTCAAGGTCCGAGTAGCTCAGGTGGGTACCCATGAAAGAGCCATTCTTCTGGCTCCCCGAGATACGCCGCGGCGCATCGTCGAGCGCCGGCATGAAGACGTAGAAATCGTCCTCGCCCTTGGCGCTCTCGCGAAACAGGTAGGCCTGCCCCGACACCTCTGACGGCGCGGTCACCCGCACCAGCGCCCGAAGCTGCCCCTGCTCCTGCATGCCCCGGATGGTCAGCCGCCGCTCGCGACTCTCGCCACCCGCATCCTGCACCAGCAGCGTCATCGACACCTGGCCAGTCTGAAAGCCGAGCGCCTCCTTGTCGAGCATCTGCTCCACAATTTGCTGGCCCGTCAGCTCAGCGGCCTCCGCGCTCGAGGCCGACACGACCGCAACCGCAGGCGCCGCACAGAGAAGAGAGACCACAAGACCCAAGCGTGAGAACTTCAACATCGGCTGCTCCGTGACATGCGCTTTCAACCACCTAGAACCTCGGCGCGCCTTCCTCAAGGCTCACCCGCCTCAAGGCTCACCCGTGACGCACCCTGTCCGACGGCATTCAACCCGGCGGCACCGTAGATTCCAACGGGAGACACCGCTACCCTCCGGCGCGAACCCGTCCCAAGGCGCCTCCATGTCCTGCCGTATCCACCTCCTGCTTGCCGCGCTCCTCCTCACCGCCTGCTCCACCACCGGTGTAGAGCGCGGCGGCCGCACCGAGGAGACAGACACGGGCTCCAGCGGCGGAGACACCGCAACCGGCGACACCACCGCAGCCGACACATCTGGTGGCTCGGCCGATACCTCTGCAGACACGAGCGCAGACACCGCTGTCGACACCTCGACTGAGCCCGGCCAAGCAGGCGACCCCTGCACCCAGAACAGCGACTGCGCCAGCAGCGCCTGCCTCAGCTCCGGCGGCGCAGACCGCCGCTGCGCCGACCCCTGCACCTCCGCCGACAGCTGCGTCGCGGGCTGGGACTGCCTCCCGCTCGGCGGCGCCGGCACCTTCTGCCAGTGCACCGCCTCCACCGAGACGTGCAACGGCGGCGACGACGACTGCGACCTCCTCATCGACGAAGGCACGAACGACGAGCTCGGCTGCACAGGCCTCGAGCAGTGCACGGCCGGCGCCTGCAGCTGCGACGGCGCCCTGCTCTACTGCGGAAGCCTCTGCACCGACCTGAACAGCGACCCCACCAACTGCGGCGACTGCGGCACTGTCTGCCCCACTGGCTTCGCCTGCAGCGCCGGCGCCTGCGCCTGCGACCTGCCCTCCATCGTCTGCGGCGGCGCCTGCGCCAACCTCGACACCGACACCGCCAACTGCGGCGGATGCGGCGTCGCCTGCGCGGCCACCCTCTCCTGCATCGAGGGGCTCTGCACCTGCGCTCCGGGTGAGCAGAGCTGCAACGGAACCTGCGCAGACACGAACGCAGACCCCGACAACTGCGGCGGCTGCGGCATCGCCTGCGGCCCCACGCAGACCTGCGACGCAGGTATCTGCACCTGCCCCACCGGCTTCTCCGACTGTCGCGGAGAGTGCCGCAACCTGAGCGCCGACCCCGACAACTGCGGAACCTGCGGCGCCGTCTGCACCGACATCCAGGGCTGCAGCGACGGCACCTGCTCCTGCCCCGACGGCGGTGAACTCTGCAACGGCCGCTGCACCAGCACCACCACCGACCCGAGCAACTGCGGAACCTGCGGCAACAGCTGCGCCACCGGCGGCCTCTGCAACGCCGGCGCCTGCGCCTGCCCGGGCCGCCAGACCGACTGCGGCGGCGACTGCACCGACACCCGCATCGACGATGCCAACTGCGGCAGCTGCGGCACAACCTGCAGCGGCCTCGAGACCTGCAGCGGCGGCGCCTGCTCCTGCCCCGCCACTGCCACCCAGTGCGGCGCCGACTGCATCGACATCCAGACCGACGCCAACAACTGCGGCGGCTGCGGCACCGTCTGTGCGGCCGGCACGGACTGCATCGGAGGCCTCTGCGGCTGCCCCTGCGGCGGAAACACCTGCGACCTCGGCACCTGCTTTGTCATGCCCTTTGGCTCCCCCGTGCAGGCCACCAGCGCCAACATGCTCCCCGCCCTCAACAAACTCGATATCGCCATCTCCATGGACACCACAGGCTCCATGAGCACCCCCATCTCCGCCGTCCAAGGCGCGCTTAACAGCACCCTCGGCACCGCCATCTCTGCACTCGGCATCTCCACCGCCTTCGGCGTTTCCGCCTTCGACGACTTCCCCTGCTCACCCTACGGCACGGCGGGAACAGACGTCCCCTTCCGCCTCCTCCAGCGCCAGACCACCGACTTCGCCACCGCCCAGGCCGCCGCCGTACGCCTCTCTCTCCATGCCGGCGGCGACACCCCCGAGTCGGGCCTCGAGGCACTCTTCCAGATCGCCACAGGCGGCGGACGAGCCCTCTCCAGCTGCGCCGGCGGCACCGGCACCTACAGCATCGCCACCTTCAACAACGCCACAGGTCGCATCGCCGGCGTGGCCGATGGCGCGCTCGGTGGCATGGGCTTCCGCTCCGGTGCGCTACCCCTCGTGGTTCACATCACCGACGCCCTCTCCTCCGCCCGTGGCGAGGCCGCCTACCCCTACGGCGCCACCCGCACCGAAGCCCTCAACGCCATGCGCAACCTCGGCGGCCGCATC
>CAIQPA010000553.1 GCA_903873545.1 uncultured delta proteobacterium | reverse complement strand
CGCAACCGAGCGTGCCGCTCACAAAGCCAAGGGTTGCACAGGAGCCACCATTGAGGTCGCCGTTGTCACACGCCTCGCTGCCCGTCGCCACGCCGTCGCCGCACACATCCACCACGGTGCCGACGCAACCGCCGGTGTCAAAGACACAGCTCGAGATGCAGCCAAGCGTCCCACCCGTGAAGCCGAGCATTTCGCAGGTCGTGCCGCCCACATCGCCGCCGTCGCAGGTCTCGGAGCCATCGCGGGTGCCGTTGCCGCAGAGCGTGCAGCCCGAGGTGTCGAGCCCGCAGCCCGCGCAGGCTATCGTGCCGCCCGCAAACCCCAGCGCCTCGCAGGTCGCGCCGCCCAGATTGCTCCCGTCGCAGGTCTCGCTGCCGCCGATGGTGCCATCGCCGCACTGGTTGCAGAAGACCTCGTCGAAGGTGCAGTCTCCGCCGCACAGCAGCGTCCCCGCCGTGTAGCCGCGGCTGACGCAGGTTGCTCCGCCAAGGTCGCCGGCGTCACAAATCTCGGGACCTGTCCGCCTGCCATCGCCGCAAACATCGGTCGGGAGCGTGATGCAGCCCGTCGTCACCAGGCCGCTGCAGCTGTCGTCGCAAGCCAGGGGCCCGCCGTCGAAACCCTCGGTCACGCAGCTTGCTCCGCCAAGGTCGGGGCCGTCACAGACCTCGGTACCGGTGCGCGTGTCGTCACCGCAGACATCCTCAGGCACCGCGACACAGCTCAAGGTATCGATCTCGTCACAGGTCGGACTGCAACCAATGCTGCCGCTCGCAAAGCCCTCGCTCACACAGGTTGCTCCGCCCACATCGCTGCCGTCACACACCTCGCCGGCCGCCGTGTAGGTGGCGTTGTCACCACAGGGGTCGGGGCAGTTCTGGGTGCCGCCCGCGCTGCCGCCACACCGTCCGCAGTTGGCACCGGTGCCGGCCGTCGAGGCGCAGCTCGCATAGCCCGGAAGCGTCGCGACCAGCAGCGTCGGATTCGGGTTGCCGGGCCGCCATGCACCCGTCGGATCGCCCAGCTCTTCGCCATTGGTGTAGCCGTCGCCGTCTGCATCGAGGGCGGCGAGCGCCGGGCCCCAGACCACCGAGCCGGCAGCGCCTGCGACCGTCAGGAAGCTGAACTCAATCTGCGTCCCGAACTGGTTCCGTGCGCCGCCGAAGCTGGCCACATGGCAGGCGATGCAATTGGCCTGCGAACCGTTCGGAATCTGGCTCACCCGCGACGAACGCGCCTCAGACGACGAGGCGCCGAGCACAAGACCACAGAGCACAATCAAACAAGACAGCAGCGAAAGAGAGCGCATCAAAACCTCCTCAAAGAGCGTTGTTGCACTCTGCCACCGCAGGATCTCCTCGGCAAACTTCCCGCGGTCAGACCGCCCGAAACCTGCGACGGCTCGCCAGCGCGGCCACCAGCAGCAGCCCGAAGCCCGCTGCGGAACCACCACCTGCGGCACATCCGCCCGGCTGCGTCACGCTCGTCTCCACGGGCGAGGT
>CAIQPA010000552.1 GCA_903873545.1 uncultured delta proteobacterium | reverse complement strand
CACAGCCGCATCTGGAACGACCCCGCCAACCCCCGCCAGAGCGGCCTCTGGGACGACTGGCTCTCCTTCCTCAACCATGGCCACGCCATCACCGGCGTCGGCGTGACCGATGTCCATTCACCTGTCACCGGTGGTTCGCCCCGCACCTACTTCGCTGCGCCGACCGACGATGTCTCGGCCTTCGATGACCAGATGCTGGTCGACGCGATGCTCAGCGGCAAGGTGATGGTCAGCTCCGGCGCCTTCGCCCGGCTCTCTGCCAACGGTGCGACGCTCGGCGAGACGGCCGTTGCCGGGCCCGAGGGGCTGGTCCGCCTCCAGCTCCAGGTGCAGGCGCTGCCGCAGATAGATGTGGTGGGCATTCAGGTCTTCGCAAACTGCGACGAGGTGGCCTGGGTGCCGACGACCGACCCGAACGGCCTCCTGAAGTTCGACGGCACCATCGACATCACGGTCCCCGCCGACGCCCACATCGTGGTCGCGGCCCACGGCCTCAACCGGCTGCCCCGCCCCTTCCCCCAGTTCGAGGCCGCCAACGTTCCGCGCCTCTTCACCAACCCCATCTACATCGACGCCGACGGCAACGGCTACACGGCGCCCGGCGGCAAGAGCTGCACCTACTCGCTGGTCACCGACCATGCGACCACGGGCCGCCGCGCCGCGCCGGCGCCGCTGACCAGCGCGGTGCCCCGTCTCTACCCCGACTATCCGCACAACGACGGCTGCCATCCCGCGCACGACTGAGCGCTCCGCACCACGAAGTTTGGCCGCGCCCTGCTGCTCGGCTAGTCGTGCGGCCGGTTGATTTCGAACGCACGAGGTAGAGCGATGAAGGTTCAGGCTGGGCTGTTGGTGGTGCTTCTTCTTGCGGGCTGTGGGACCAAGGATGCCGCTGCGCCAGCGCCGGCAGCCGCACCTGCGGCCGAACCTGCTGCGGCGCCCAAGCCGACCGGACCGGCCGTCTGCCCCGCAGGCATGACGATGGTGAAGGCCGGCAGCTTTGTGATGGGCTCACCGGAGACGGAGCCCACCCGCGCCAAGGATGAGGTGCAGCACAAGGTCACGCTGACCCGCGACTTCTGCATCTCGACCACCGAGGTGACGCAGGCGGATTGGAAGGCTGTGATGGGCAGCAACCCCTCGACCTTCGCGGCCTGTGGCGACAATTGCCCCGTCGAGTCGGTGACCTGGATCGAGGCCATGGCCTACGCCAACGCCAAGAGTGGCAAGGATGGGCGCGACATCTGCCTGCCCGCCGGCGGCTTCGTGGGGCTCGACTGCACGGGCTACCGGCTGCCGACCGAGGCGGAGTGGGAGTTCGCGGCGCGCGCCGGCACGACCACCGCGGTCTACGCCGGCGACCTTGTGGTCGCGGCACCCAAGAACGCCGCCGTGCTCGAGCCCATCGCCTGGTATGGCGGCAACAGCGGCGCAGCCTACGAGGGCGCCGCCGATTGCGCCTTCTGGAAGGGCGCCGCGACACCCGCCAAGACGTGCGGGACCCACCCT
>CAIQPA010000551.1 GCA_903873545.1 uncultured delta proteobacterium | reverse complement strand
CGTAAAGCTGCCATCCACGAGCCGGCAGGCGAGCCGCGCCGTTCCGCCGTAACGCTCCGCCAGCCGCATCACGAGTCCGTCTGCGGCAGCCTGTGCGTCGGAGGCCGGCGTGGGGGTGCTCTGGATGCCGAACCAGATGCCAGCGCCGAGCGAGAAGCCCCGCCCAAGCGAGCCCATGAAGCCGCTCAGCCAGCGCCGCTCATCGGCCAACGCCAGACGCGAGGGCGGCAGCCGCGCCACCACCACAAAGCGCATCATGGGCTGAGCATGCGCCGCCACCTGCACCGACTGAATCGGCGTAGCCTGCGACAGCGGGCCATACCCCGGCGGCGGCGCGCCATACCCCGGCGGCGCCTGGCCAAGCCACCCAGGTTGCGGCGTGGGATAGCCCTGCGGCCAACCCTGCGGCGGCATGCTCTGCTGACCGCCCCAACCCGGCTGCGGCGGAGGGTAGCCCTGCGGCCAACCCTGCGGCGGTATGCTCTGCTGTCCTCCCCAACTCTGCTGCGGCGGAGGGTAGCCCTGCGGCCAGCCCTGTGGCGGCATGCTCTGCTGACCACCCCACCCAGGCTGCGGCGGAGGATAGCCCTGCGGCCAGCCCTGTGGCGCGGGAGCGTAGCCCGAAGGCTGCGACGGCCACCCCTGCGGCGAACCATCGGGCTGCCCCCAGCCGGCAGAACCACCCTGCGTCCCCGGCCCGGCTGCGATCGCTGCCGCCGGTAGCGCTTCGCCCTGCACGGTCGGCCCCAACGCGCTCGCCCGACCTTGCGCCGCCGCCACGCTGGAAGCCTCCACCTCTGCCAGCCGCGCGAGCAGCTCACGCGCACTCGCCGGACGGCGATCAGGAGAGCCCTGCAGCGTCGCGACCACGATGTCGCGAAGCAGCTGCGGAACCTCGGGGCGGTCGGCCGGCGCCTGCGGCGGGAGCGGATCGGTCTTGAGCCGGCGAAGCACGCCGGCCATGTCGTGGCCCTCTCCGGGAAGCGTACCCGTGAGCAGTTCGTACAGGATCATGCCGGCCGTGTAGATGTCCGACCGCACATCGAGGTCGTACCCGAGCAGCTGCTCCGGCGCCATGTAGGCTGGAGTACCCACCACGCTGCCGGTGCTCGTCAGCCGCGTGCCGTTGCCGCCGCCCGTTGGCTTGGCGATGCCGAAGTCGATCAGCTTCACCACCTCGGGTTCGCCGGGCGCGATGACCACGTTGTCGGGCTTGAGATCGCGATGCAGAACCTGCGCGGCATGCAGCGCGTCGAGGCCGCTCAGGATGCCACGGATGACGAAGAGCGCCTCGCGCCAAGGCAGCGCTCCACGACGCTTCATCCGCGCGCCGAGGTCTTCGCCCTTGATGAACTCCATCACGATGCAGGGCAGGCCCGCGGCCGTCGTGCCGAAGTCTGCGATCGCCACAACGTTGGGGTGGCGGACGCGGGCCATCAGGGTCGCCTCCCGTTCAAACCGCCTCACCATGTCGTCGTTGACCTCGGTGAGGATCTTGACGGCCACCGCCATGCCGAGCCGGTCGTGACGCGCCCGATAGACCTCGCCCATCCCACCCCTGCCGAGCACCGACTCGATGCGGTAGCGACCTAGGACCAGCTCTCCTTCGCGCAGGCTCACGCTGTCCTCCCCGGCAGCTGCGCAAACAGCCGGACCCGGTGCGTCGGCTGCACAATCTGCCCACCCACGAGCAGCTGCGGGAGCCAGGGATCGGGCAGCGAGCCCGGCCCGAGCACAATCCCGACCCGACCGTCAGCAAGCGTCACCCGAGAGCCCGCAGGCAGCTCGCCCAGCGTCCCGATCAGCGCCCGGAACCAGTTGGAGGGATAGGCGCGCCCGACCTCCGGCATCATCGCACCCAACATGTCGGCCATCGTGAGGGCGACGCGGCCCTGCTCCACATGGCGCCTCCACTCGAGCTCGTAGAGGAGATGGAGCAGCGCAACGGCACCCTGCCGCTGCTGACCCGTCGCCAGCGGCGCAGCGAGCGCCTGGATGAGAGAGCAGACGCGCACGCGATGGCGGATGGCGCCCGAAGCCGAGGCCATCGAGGTCTGCACCAGCCGCGCAAAGGTCTCGGTGGCCGCCTCCGCGAATGCGCCGCTCGCCGCCACGCGAAAGCCGCAGCAGCCAAGCACAAGCGCGGCGTGGCCGGAGGCGCGCGCCGTGGCGGGCTCGGTGCCCAGCTCGCGCTCAACCGCCAGCACCCGCACCGCCATCGCCACCGCCCGCCGACCCGCAGACCAGGGCACCGGCACCAGCTCTACCGCACGATCGGCCGCCCGCGCGTCGACCTCCACCGCCCGCTCCAGCCGCCGCAGAATGCTCACGCCAGCCGCCCAGTTCCACGGCTGCCCGAAGGCGTCGGCAAGCAAATCGGTATCGGCAACCGCGAGCGAAACCTGCGTGACCGCGAAGAGATCCGGGTCGATCGGCTTGGCCTCCGCACCCCAGCCAGCGCCCGGAATCTCACGCCACGAGATGCCGGGCAGCCGCATCTGCTCCAGCAGGTCGTTGTGGCCAACAAGCCCCTTGGAGAGCACCTCGAAGAAGGCGATGAGCGCCGTCTCGTCCACCCCACTCTCGAACGAGACCTCGTGCACGCCGCAGTGGTTCATCGCCTGCGACAGCGACTGCCCCCGCTTGAACCCCTCGATGTCGAGCGGGACGAGCGTCCGGTCGTAGAAGACCGCCTCGCGCACAAACTGGAGCGCGCTCGGCAGTCTGCACTGGCGCAGCGCAGAGAGTGCGGCGGAGGCCATCTCGTGCGTCGACGGGTGGATGGTTCCGTGGCTGCCGATGATCTTCATGAGGACGAAGATGCGCTCGAGCAGCGTCGCCACCGCCTGATGCTCCGGCGCGAGTTGCGCCGAGAAGTCACCCGTGATGGCCGCAAAGGTGGAGGTGGTCATCCCTGTCTCCTGGCGCGGAGCTCCGCGAGCTTGTCCTTGATCTCCTGCGGCTCGAGAAACTCGGTCAGCTTGCGCCTCAGGACCTCGTCGGCCGTCGCGGGAACCGAGGCGAGCGCATCCATGAGCACCAGCCGGATGGGCATGGAGATGGCGGCATCGCGCTGCATCGCCAGCAGCCGCTCGCCCCTGCCTGCAGCAGCCGAGGCTTCGGTCATGAGCCGCGTGGCGCGGAGCTCCCAGCCGGCACCGGAAGAGGCGCGGAAGGCCTCGAAGGTCAGCTCCGGGAGGTCGGGCCAGCGAAGCTCGGTCAGCGCGGCGACGAGCTGGGTCCGGTCGCGCAGCCGCGTCATTGCGAGTTGGCGCTCGACGAGACTCCGAAAGAGGGGGCGATCGGGAGGAGCCACCTTGGGGAGCAGCAGCAGCGCGAGCGGCGGGCTGCACCCCTCTGCAACGGGGGCGAGCACGGAGCCATCGGCGCGGAGCATGACGCCGATCCGGGTGAGGATGTCGCGGCCGGTTTGAGATAGCGACGACGGCTCGAACAGCCCCACAAATGCGCCGAAGCCCATCGCCTGCACCAGCTGCCCCACCGGGTTCAACTCCGCGGCCTCCCGTCCCGCACGTTCGCAGAGCCCACGCGCAATGCCCTCCGCCAGCTTCGGCGTACCTCCCTTGAGCAGCTGCATCAGTCGCTGCAGCCCGACGCTGTCGAGCGGCGCCCGGTCGGCGATTGCCATCCCCACAGGCTGCTGCTCCAGGGCCACCAGCACCTCCCGCGCGAAGGTATCTTGCGACTGCGAGAGCATCGAGACCAGCCCGAGAAAGTCCCGCTCGAAGGAGACCGCAGCCACCCGCACCAGCCCCCGCGCGATGGCCGACGGCGTGATGGCCCGCCGCAGCGACGGGTTTGCCAGCGCCAGCATGATCTCCTGCCTCACCCAGAAGGCGGCCGCATCGCACTCGGCGCGGAGCAGTGCTGCCTCGTCCGAGCTGAGCCCGACCTGACGCCCCTGCAGCGCCGCCGTGTAGCTATCCAGGGGAGCCTGAAACTCCGGCAGGAGGGCGGCGCGGTCGAGGTCGCGAACCGACGCGAGGTGGTCGCTCGAGAGCGCCAGCGCCATCTCGGTTCGAAGGGCAGCGATCTGGTTCTTCTTCCTCTCGGGATCGTCGGCCACATCGAGGATCTCAGCGAAGCTGACATGGAGCCCAACCGTGAAGCCCTCGAGACCGTCGGACCAGAGCCAGTCGGCGAACTGTTCAAGGAGCGTCGGGTTCGGACGGAGCGCGGCGAGCTCCTGCGCAAAGGCGATCACCTCCTCCACGCGGCAGTCGGCCGTCGCCTCCACATCGCGGAGCCCCGCCATGAAGGCGAGCAGGAGCCAGCGCCCGCGCTCCAGGTCGGCCTCCATCGCGACATGTCCATTCACCTTGAGCCGCGTCGCCTCGAACTCCACCCGCGGTCGCGGCTCGGCGGCGAGCAGCGCGTGCAAACGGGCCGCCACCATTGCAAGCCCCTGCGGCTGCGTTCGCGCCACACGCACTGCGCCGTCGATGAGCCCTGCAAGGGCCTTGCCGTCGCTCTTGTCGGCGGCATCGGGCAGCGCGGTGATCGCCGCCGTCAGCCCCGTCAGGCGGTGCGAGGGGATGGCATTTGCCCCGGAGGGAGGCAGCGTGCTGGAGCGATGAGTGGAAGCCACGGGAGCGTCCTCGCAATCAAGCAAAGGTCCGGCACGGGCCAGGACGAGATGGGCGGATTACGCCACATTACTCACCCAGACGCGCCACCGCAATCGATTGGCTGACGGCTAGACCCGATCCATAAGCCGTCGCAGCAGCGGACGCGCCTCATCGTAGCGATAGCCACGGATCGCGCTGACGAGCTGCGCCACCTCGTCTGCAAGCGCTGACGGCCAGTTTGCAGCATGGAGGGCAGCGAGCCCCTCCTTGCAGCGCGCCGGCTGCCCCATCGCGACCGGCTCTCGCAGCGTCAGAAGGATGTTTCGGAGCGCCTGCGCGGTGCCATCTGGCAGCACCGATTCGGGCGCTGGCGCCGCCAGAGAGAGCGCTGCGATGGCGCTCTCCATCTGCCCTTCAGAAGCACTGATCGCCTTCTGCCAGGCCACCGCCATCGCCTTTGTCGGCAGCTCCCCCGCCCGGAGGGCCTGCTCAAGCTCCGACGAAGCGGCTGCCAGCCTCACAAGCCCCAGCGTGGCTGCAACACCCTTCATGTCGTGCGCCTGTCGCTGGGCCTGCTGCAGGTCGCCCTCGCGCAACAAGGCCCCCATCCGCACCGCGGCCCCGCGTGCCTGGACCAGGAACTTCTGCGCCAGCTGCGCGTAGAGCTCCGAGCGCCCCCCCACACGGCGCAAGCCGGACGCCAGATCGAATCCGGCTGTGAGCCCCTCCGCCTCCGGCACGGTCGTCGGTAGTGATGCGTCCGTAGCCGTCGGCATCAACACCACAGCGCCCGCAGCGACAGCGCACTCCCCCGGAAGCCAGCGGAGCATCTTCCGCCCGAGCGCCGCGGGATCGATGGGCTTTGTGAGATGCTCGTTCATGCCGGCCTCGAGGCTGCGGCGGCGATCTTCCGCACCAGCGTGCGCCGTCATTGCAACGATCGGAACCAGAGCGATCCGACGGTCCTCCAGCTCTCGAATGGCGCGCGAGGCAGCGAGCCCATCCATCTCGGGCATCTGGACATCCATAAGTACCAGATCGATCGATCGGCCACGCGCTGCCGCCGGCTGCTCCCGGAGGAAGGCCAGCGCTTCGAGGCCGTTAGAGACGACCGAGACGGCAATCCCCATGCCCTCGAGCAGCTCCCGGACAATGTACTGGTTCAGTTCGTTGTCCTCCGCCACCAGGACACGGGCAGCGCGGAAGCGAGGTGAAACGACCGCCGGCGCTCGGCTGCCCGGCTGTTGTTGGAGCGCAGCGATGAGCGTCTCGGCGAGCCGTACCGGCGTGACAGGCCGGCGCAGCGTCGTCGCAAAGCCGTCGGCTGCCGCACGGCGGCTATGCTCTCCTTCGCGCAGCGTGCCGGTCACACAGATGAAAGCCGCAGCGGACCCAATCTCGAGCGCCCGCGCGGGCAGCCGAAATCCCGCCTCGTCGGCGAGCGAGGCGCTGACAAGCACGGCAGCAAACCCTTCCGGGCGCGCCGCCACCATTGCAAGCGCATCGTCGGCACATGCCACGCGCTCCGCCGCAATCCCCAACTGCTTCAGCAGAGCGAGAAGGTGCCTGCCCTCCGCCTCCCGCTCATCGACCACCAGCATTGACCGCCCCGCGACCAATGCAGCCGCTCCAATGTTTTGAAGCGCGGGCTGCACCACCTCGAAGGGAACCCGGAAGCGGAAGGTCGCCCCGCCGCGATCGTTCCGCTCCACCCAGATCCGCCCGCCCATCAGCTCAACGAGCTGCTTGCAGATGGCGAGGCCGAGTCCCGTGCCACCGAAGCGGCGCGTGGTCGAGCCGTCGGCCTGCGCAAAGGCGTCGAAGACCCGCTCTTGCTGCTCCTCGGGGAGGCCGACACCCGTATCCCGAACCGCAAACTCCAGTGCAGCCCGGTCACCGCGATCCTCCACCACGGAGACCGAAAGCACCACCTCGCCAACGGCGGTAAACTTCACCGCGTTGCTGAGCAGATTCTGCAAGACTTGGCCGAGCCGAATGGGGTCGCCCAACACCAGCATCGGCAGCTCTGCAGAGAGCTCGGCACGGAGCGAAACGCCCTTCTCTTCGGCCCGGATTGCCTCCAATCCGACGGAGCTCTCCACCACCTCCTCGATCGACATCGGGATGGTCTCAATCGTCATCTTTCCTGCGTCGGCCTTGGAGAAGTCGAGCAGGTCTTCGATGAGCCGCAGCAGCGACGTAGCCGCCGTCTGCACCTTACCGATATAGTCGGCGTGGCGGTCTGGAAGCTGCCCGTCGAGCGCGAGCCGGGTCATGCCGATGATGACGTTCATCGGGGTGCGAATCTCATGGCTCATGTTGGCCAGGAACATCGACTTTGTCGTAGCCGCCTCCTCGGCCGCCTCCTTCGCCCGGGCCAGCTCCCGCTCTTCAACTTTGCGACGTGTGAGGTCGACCATGGAGACGATCATCATCGCCCCTTCGCCGGTCGCGACAGGGCCGAAACCCAGCTCTACCTGTACCTCTTGCGCCGCCGCGTTGAGCACCACCGCGTCGCGGCCCAGGCCGTTTGGCCGAGTTGGTGTACGCGAGAAGTCATCGCTCTCCGACGGCTCGTTTCGACGGGGCCAACCGGGCACAACCATCTCAATGTTCTGGCCGCGCAGCGCATCGAGTTCGTAGCCCAGCATCTTGCAGGCCTGCGCGTTGGCGATGCGCACGCGATCCTGCGCGTCGAGCAGCAGCAGCGCCACCGGGGTGGCGGTGAAGAGCACATCGAGCGTCACCTGGAGCATCTCGAGGTCGCGCACATACTGCCGCTCTCGCGCAAGGTCCGCCTCCATGCGCTGCCGTGCACTCACGTCACGCACAACGAAGATCTCCATCACGCCGGCCGAGCCTGCGATGGTCCCCAGATTGACCTCGACGGGGAAGAGCTCACCGCCCGCCCGGATGCCCTGCATCTGGACGACATCCCGGCCGCTCCATGCAAGGATCCGCGCGGTCCCGTGCGCTGCCGTCTGCAGGTCGTCCGAACGCAGAAGCGACGAGACGCGCAAGCCTTGTGGGCTCCGCACAGGCTGCCCGAACATGGCTCGCGCCCGCGGGTTAAGCTCGAGCACCAGCCCCGTCGCATCGGCCAAGATCAACGCGTCGGGCGAGTTCTCGAACAGCGCCTCGGCCCGCGTGTTCTCCGACACCCGGAGCATGAACTGCGCACACTGCTCGCAGAGCCCGGAGAGCGTCTGGGCCACCAGCTCCGACCCGGCAAGCCCGAAGGGACCCAGCACCTCGATCACACCGAGCACCTCGTCGCCCGATGCGATGGGGAGACCAACGCCCGTACGAAGCCCAGCGGATAGCGCTGCGGGCGTGCGTCCAGAAGCGGGCTGCTCTGTGATGTCTCCGATGACGATGCGCTCTCTGCGCCCCCAGACAGCGCCGGGCCACCCTGACGCCTCCTCCCAGACCTCGACGCCCCGCGCAAAGGGGGTCTGACGACTCATCTGCAGAAAGGTTTCGCAGTCGTCCCGTCTGCCAGCCGCGACGGCCCCGGAGAGGTAACGGAGCTGCTGCCCGCTGCCATCGACGAGCCAGATCTGCGCCACGGTAACGCCCAGGTTGCGAACAATCGCATCCATGAGGTCTGGGGCAACCAGCTCGAGGTTCCGCGCGGTTGCAAGCAGCTCGTTGGCCTCCAACTGGAGCTGCTTGCGACCATCGCTCAGATGCCGATCTGTGGTGTTGTCCACGAGCACGATGCAGCCGTCGATACGGCCGTCGCGGCTACCGATGAACCGCATCTCCACGCTGGCCCAGTAGCGCACACCCGAGAGCGACTGGCCCGAGATCTCGAGCGGCTGCTCGTTGCGCTGGAGCAGTGCGGACGCCAGCACCGCCAACGACGCGTCGGGGCCGTCAGGGCCTTCGAGAAGTTTGTGAAGCGGCTCACCGTTGCAGTCTGCCAGAGGGCGCGCCGTGAGACCGGCGAAGGCCTGATTGGCCCACTCGACCCGCCCCCCCGCATCGGTGATGATAACGGCGCTTGAGGTCCTCTCTGCAACGAGCGCAAGCCGCTCTGCTTCGCGCACCGAGGCCGTAAGACGCTCGTTCAAGCCACCAAGTTCGGACCGCTTTGCATCGATGAGTTGGGCCGCACGACGGAGCCGCTCGATGACAAGCGTCTGCGTCAACGTGACCATCGCCCCAAAGCCGACGAACATCGCGACGGAGGTCAGGATGGCACCTTGCCCATGCGCGTTCGGGGCGCTGGCATAGAGATATCGGTTCAGCCCGGTCACCGACAGCCACCCCATGAGCCCCATCAGACCCGAAGAGATTGCCAGCACCACGGTCGCGCGCTGCGGCCCAAAGAAGAGGTTGGTGATGGTAACCGCAACCATCAGGATCGCTGCACCCGAAGTAGGGCCGTCGGCGATGCCCACCAGCAACGCGCCGATCATCCAGTTTGTGATCGAGAGCGCAGCGCGGTTCCGGAGGCCGAGCAACTGAGGCTGCACCGCACCGAGCGAAAGGAGCGCGAGCACGACGGTCAGGCCCGGGAGCAGAGACCACGGATTGGATGAAAGGGTGAACGCCGCGACCGAAGCAGGCACCGCAATAAACGCGGTGATCCTGCAGATGAGGTTGACCTCCGCCACGCCTAGGGTTGCTTCCATACCTCCCGGCAGGAAGGCATCCCAACGACCCGAGATCTCCCCGGACTCGCGATCGGACTGGTGCGTTTCCTGCTTCACCTCAACCTCCGCGGAGACCCGGAACCGAAACTAGTCAGCGGGGTCAATCCGCTCATCGAGTGATTTGAGCCGCGCTCCAGAGTCGGTGTCTTGGAACTGGTCCGAGATCTCCTGAAAGCGATCGGCGACCTCCAAGAAGGCATCCACAACTTCCGGGTCAAAATGGCCTCCGCGCGCCGCAAAGATCTGCGCCACAACCTGATCATGCGCATAGGCAGCCTTGTAGACCCGCCTCGTCGTCATCGCGTCATACACATCTGCCAGCGCCATGATGCGCCCGCACAGCGGGATCTCCTCTGCGCGCAGGCCGCGCGGATAGCCGGTCCCATCCCAACGCTCGTGGTGGGTATAGGCAATCGCCGATGCGATGCTCAAAAGCGGAGCATCGCCCAACTCCCGCCGCGCCCGCTCGAGAACCTTGTAGCCATTCTCGGCGTGAAGCTTCATCTCGCCATACTCCTCCTGCGTCAGCCGGCCAGGCTTGTGGAGGAGCCGATCAGGCGTGCCAACCTTGCCGATGTCGTGCAGCGGCGCGGCCATGTGGAGGCTGTCGATGTAGGCGTCGGTCAGCACTTCGGAGTAGGCGCCGCGGCGCCGGAGCGCCCAGGCCAACTCGCGAACAAACATCTGGGTGCGACGGATGTGGGCGCCGGTCTCATTGTCGCGATACTCCGCCAGCGCGCCGAGCGTCTCCAGCATCAGCACCAGGGCACGCTTGAGATCCCGCGTCTTCTCCAGCACCAACGCGCCCAGGTGGTCGCGGTGGCGCTTGAGCTCCACATGGTTTGCGACCCGTGCGAGGACCAGATCGCGGTTGATGGGCTTTGCGATGAAGTCGACGGCACCCGCCTTGAGACCGGCGCACTCCGTCGCCTCATCGCTCAGCGCCGTGAGGAAGATGACAGGAATGGTCTCCCCGAGCGGCCCACGGTGGAGCCGTCGGCAGACCTCCAGGCCATCCATCCCCGACATCACAACATCGAGCAGCACCAGATCCACAGGGCTGCGAGCGAGCATCAACAGCGCTGCTTCGCCTGAAGTCGCAACCCGCACATCGTACCTGTCCGACAGGATGTCCACGAGCAGGTCGAGGATGGGCTCCGAGTCATCCACCACCAGGATGCTCGCACGCGCTGCCTGCTCTGGGCCCTGATTTTCGTGAAGGTTCGGCATGCAGCGCACCTGAAATCGAGGGAGCCAACCGCAGAAGACGACCGTTGTGACACGACAGACCGACTACCCTTCTTGCTCGGATCTGTCGACCGTCTACGTCACTGTTCGAGCGAACAAAAATGGCGGCCGGTGTACAGTTGGACGCTAGGCGAGGCAGAGCGCCGCAATCCCCGCTACTGCAACCGCAGCACCCACCCAGGACCGCGCCGAGATCGGCTGCTGCTGCATGTAGGCCGACACGGGAAGGATCCAGATCGGGCTCGTGGAGAGCAGCGTTGCAGCAACGCCCGCCTCGGTTTGAAGCAGCGCCACATTCATCAGCCAGACGCCGATGTAGGTGCCGAGCATTGTCCCCGCCGCAATCTCCACCCGGGTATCGGCGTGGGACAGTGCCTCACGCAGCGCCGACCAGCCGCGCTGAAGCGTCAGCATCAGTCCGAGCGCAATCGCACCGACCCCGAGCCGCACAACCCCCACCGCGAGCGCGCTCATGGCGCCACCGGAGTCCTTGGTGATGAGGTTGGTTGAGACCTGACAGATGGCGGCACCAATCCCAAGCAGCAGCCCCACCGCGAGGTCGCCGGGCTGCAGTGGTCCATCGCTCGCATCGCGTGCCGACAGAACCCAGGTCACACCTGCGAGCGTGACGGCCGCTCCGATCACCTGCATCTGCGACATCGGCTCCGAGAGCAGATACCAGGCCGCCACCGCCGTAAAGGCTGGCACCACGCTGCCAGTGAGCAGGGCGCGACGCGCGCCGATGCGCATCAGCGATGCGAAGTAGAGGCTGTCCCCGAGCGCCAACCCGACGACGGCGCTTGCAGAGAGCCAAAGTGCATCCACCCTGTCCATCGCAGGGAACCAGACGCCCTCGGTCAGCCGAAGCGTGACCGACATCATCAGCGCGCCCGCAGCACACTTCACAAAGTTCATCGCGACCGGCGTGAGACGGGCCCCCGCCCGCGCGAAGTAGACGCTCCCCACAGCCCACAGCACCGAACAGATGATTGCTGCCCACTCGCCCATTCGCCATTCACCTACAGAGGAGACTCGGCGGCCTGCTAGCAGCCGCCGCGCCCGTTGTCGCGGGCTCAACACAGGCCGCTTGCCTACGGGCCACCCCCCTCTCTATCTCTGCCCTCTCTGCCCCTCCGGCCAGCCACCCAGGAGCCTCCATGTCGCGCCCCGAAATCCGCTTCCAGACCAGCGTCGTCGAACGCTTCCTCCGCTACGTCACCTTCGACACCGAGGCCGACCTCAACTCACCCACCTCGCCGAGCACCGCCAAGCAGTGGGATCTCCTCCGCCACCTCGCCGATGAGCTCCGCGCCGTCGGCTGCACCGAGGTCGAACTCCTCGACCACGGCTACGTCTTCGCCACCATCCCCGCGACCACCGCTAAGGCAGGCGTCCCGACCATCGGCTTCGTCGCCCATGTCGACACCTCCCCCGAGATGAGCGGCGCGGGCGTCAAGCCCATCGTCCACGCCAACTACCAGGGCCAAGACCTCCACCTCCCCGACGACGCCACGGCCATCCTCAAGCCCGCCGAGCATCCCTACCTGCTCGAGCAGCTCGGCTGCGCCGTCATCACCGCCTCCGGCACCACCCTGCTCGGCGCCGACAACAAGGCAGGCGTCGCGGAGATAGTCGGTGCCGCAGAGTATCTCATCGCCCACCCCGAGATCCCGCACGGCCGCATCCGCCTCGCCTTCACACCCGACGAGGAGATCGGCCGCGGTGCCGACCACTTCGACGTTGCCCACTTCGGCGCTACCGCCGCCTACACCATGGACGGCAGCCGCCGCGGCGAGCTCGAAGTCGAGAGCTTTTCGGCCGACGCCATGACCGTCACCTTCCAAGGCTTCAACTGCCATCCGGGCTGGGCCAAAGACAAGATGGTCAACTCCATCAAGGTCGCGGCCGACTTTATCCACCGGCTCCCCAAGCAGACCGATGCGCCGGAGAACACGCAGGACTTCGAAGGCTACGTCCACCCCAACAGCATGGAGGCCTCGGTCGACCGCACCTCCGTCCACTTCCTCATCCGCGACTTCGACACCGCCAACCTCGCACGCCGCGAGGCCTTCCTCGCAGCGCTTGCGCAGGCCACCGCCGCCGACCACCCGGGAACCACCGTCAGCACGGTGGTCACCGAGACCTACCGCAACATGCGCGAGGTGCTCGACCACACCCCCGACATCGTCGAGAACGCCCGCGAGGCCATCCGCCGGGCAGGCTTCGTGCCGAGCGGGCAGGCGATCCGCGGTGGAACCGACGGCTCCCGCCTCTCCTTCATGGGACTGCCTACGCCCAACATCTTCGCCGGTGAACAGGCCATCCACTCCCGCCTGGAGTGGGTCTCGGACTACGACATGCACAAGGCCGTCGAGGTCATCGTGGAGCTCGCCCGCGTCTGGGAGGAGCGGGCCTAACGGCCCAGCTTCTCCGTCCCCTCTGCGGAGCTCCGCCCCTTGAGCTTCTCCAGCAGGCCATCGGCCTCACGCTGCTTCTCAGAAGCCTCCGCCGCCCCAGACGGCGTGCGCGACAGCACCCGGCGGTTGGGCTCATCCGGAGGAAGCCCCTTGAGCCTGCGGAGCTCCTCGGCGTCTTGCGGCGACAACCCGTTGTCTTTCGCGGCGCCCTCCTGAAGCCGGCGGATATGCTCGAGCCCTGAGGCCTCCGCCGCAGCGCCGGCCTGAAGGTCATCAGGGTCGTCCTCCACGCCGATCCCGCTGGCTTCACGACCATCCACGGTGCTCCTTGTCAGCCGAGCCTTGAGATCTTGGAGGATTCGCTCCGGCGTGCCTCTATCAAGCTTCTTGTCTTGCATGATCGTGGGCAGCGCGGTCGCGGCCGCCGAGATGAGAATCGCGATAACAATCCAGCGTAGGATCATGGGTAACCTCCGAGTTTGCGTGGTCTCACGATCGCCCGATGCCGCCCGCACGGTCAAGAAAATCGCGAGGATTTTGCCTCCGCCCACCCGTCGCTCTATCGCGAGCGTGCAATGACAAACACCGAACCGAACTCTACCGAAGCGACTGCCCCGATCGCCCGCAAGGCGCTCCGTTGGGCAGCCATCCTGTTGGCGCTTGCCGGCCTCGCCGCCGTCGTGCTCGCGCTTGCCTACCCGAGCCTCGAGCGGGCGGCACTCGCCAAGGCCGACGCCAAGCTCAAGGCACGGAACATCGAGCTCACCTACAGCGGCGTTACCACCCGGATGAACGGCCTGGTGGCCTTCGACAACGCCGTGGTCAAAGCGCGCGGCTGGACGCTCACCTGTGACCGCATGGCGGTCAATCTTGCGGTCTATAAGGCGCTGTTCGGCGATGTCCACGCCGATGTCATCGACCTCGGCCACTGCGACGCCTCCAAGGCCGCCAGCAGCGACGAGGCCGCGCCAAAGGTCGCGGAGGTCGCCGACAAGGCCTCCTCCATGCTCGGGGCGCCGCTCACGACGCTGCGCGAGCGGGTCGGAGAGGTCCGCATCGCCTCCTTCACCCTTCACCATCGGATCGGGACCGCCGACCAGACCGCAACCCTCTCTGACTTTGTCGCCGCCTTCGAAGCCGGCGACGAACTTCGCGGCTCGCTCGCGCTGCAGGGCCCCGTCACGGCCGCAGCAGCTCCCTTTGAGGCGACGGCCGCAGAGCAGGAGATTGCACTGCGCTTCCCGGCGCCGCTGACCATCAAGACCGAGTACGGAACCGTCGAGGCCGGCAAGTTCCTCCTGGCCGATGGCCCACGCGTTGGAATTGGAGATCTGCATGCGACGCTGCCCGACTACCCCGAACTGCTCGGCATCGATGCCGGCTGGCTGGGCATCGAACACAGCGATGCCGGCTGGCGCCTGGTCGGCCGCGACGGACGCGCGGTGCTCAAGCCGCTGCCAAAACTCCCCGAAGGCTCGGGTGAAGTCGAAGCGAAGGAGCCCCCCAAGCCCCGCAAGAAGCGCGACCCCAACGCCCCCAAGAAGAAGGGCTTCCAGCGGCCCGAAGGCCCCAGCGCCGGCCAACGCCTCTTCACATCCGCCCTCGAGAAGGGCCGCCTCGCAGTCGCACTGCTCGACCTCGCGCGCCACGACCTCTTCGGTGCGCCGCGGCTGCCCGACGCAAAGCCGGCTGCCCCCGAACTCGGTCCTGACGACCCTGCCCTCCTGGGCGTCACCCCCAAGCTCGAACCGCTCCTGACTCCGCAGCGCGGCAAGCCCCTGCGCGGCCTCCCCGTCGCCCCGCTCGACGAGAAGTTTAAGGCCTATGCAGCAAAGGGGCGAGGCTACCTCGACAAGCTCTCGACCGCCCTCTCCAGCACGCGCGAGCCCATCGGCATCAAGCTCGAGAACATGCAGCTCATGCGCGGCGATGAGGAGCGTGCCGGCGTCCGTTCCTTCGAAATCACTGGCGCGGGCAAACTCGACGCCCAGGTTGGCATCAGCGGCGTTGCCATCGCCCTCAAGGCCGACCTCGCAACCAACGACCCCATCACCTTCAAGGCCGATGGCCTCGACCTCTCGCCCCTCTCAAAGATTCTACCCAAGAAGTCCAACGTGAAGGGCAAGCTCGATCTCGACCTCACCCTCGAGGTCGACGCCGACCGTCCTGCCCTCATCATCTCCGGAACCGCCGGCATCCGCGAGGGATTCTTCAACTCGCCGGCCGTAGCACCCTCCCCTGTCGAAGGCTGGAGCGTCTCGTCGAAGATCAAGGCCGCCTTCGACCTCGCCGATCGTGGCCAGTTTGAGACCCGGGTCGACGGCGACTTCAGCAGCATCCCCGGCTTCCTCCGCCTCTCCGTCAAGCCCGATGCAGAGACCCACACCATCCGCCTCGCCGTCGGCATCTCCAAGCCCACAGAGTGCCAGAAGGCCTACGAGGCGATCCCCGAGGCCATGCTCCCCCACCTGGGCCGCGACGGCGCCAAGTTCACCGGCAGCATGCAGCCCGTGCTGGCCTATGTCCTGCGCCTGAACGACCCATGGTCCTTCGTCTTCGACATCGACGGCTTCCCCAACACCTGCAACATCACCGCCATCACCAAGCGTGACTACGACCCCATCGAGCTCACCAGCAACAGCTACACCTTCAAGGTCACCAACTACGTCTCCAAGAGCGACATCGTCGTCGGGCCGGGCACCCCAGACTTCCTCAGCTACGAGTCCATGCCCCCCTATGTCGGCGCAGCCATGTACCTCTCTGAGGAGATCGGGTTCCGCTACCTCGATGCCCCCGCCAACGCGATGAGCATCCCCCTCATGAACAAGGGCATCCGCATCAGCCTCGAGCGCGGACGCTACGTCTATGGCGGCTCCACCCTCTCGCAGCAGCTCGTCAAGAACCTCTACTTCAGCCGCGACAAGACGCTCTCCCGCAAGCTCGAGGAGCTCGTCGTCACCTGGCGGATGTCGAAGGTTGTCCCCAAGAAGCGCATCCTCGAACTCTACCTCAACTGCATCGAGTTCGGACCCAACCTCTACGGCATCAAGCGGGCCGCCTCTCACTATTTCGGCAAGTCAGCCTCGGAGCTCACGCCGCTCGAGGCCGTCTACCTCGCCGCGCTCAAGCCCTCGCCCTACCAGGGTGCCCACGACATGCGGGTGGGCAACTCGCCGGTTGGAGGTATGCTGCCGACCCGGCTCAAGGAGCTCCTCGACCGCCTCAACTCCTACGGCTACGGCGTCACGCCGCAGGAGGTCCTCCACTACTGCCCCTACGTGGTGGCCTTCCCGACCTCCTCGAGCCCATCGGCCTACAAGCCGATTCCCCGCCCCGACTGGCTCTTCTCTGGCGGCGAGCCGCCTCCGCTGCCTGCCGGCTATGACCCGGTCCGTGCCTGGACAGACGAGGCCATCCGGCCCGCGCCCGGTGACCCCTGCAGCTTCGGCGCTCCCGTGGCAGAGGGCTCCGGCGAAGCCATCGATCCAAACGCTCCTCTCGTCGCGCCCATCCTCGCGCCACTCCCCACCGAGTAGCCGTAGGCCTGCGCGAAGGCTGCCGGCTACTTCGCCGGCCGCTCCAGCACCGCGAGCTGGTAGGCGCCACCGGCCCCCAGCCCGCTGCTGTCCACGCCAACGACCACGGTTCCGTCACGGTCGGAGGTCCAGACCAGCGGAGACGAGGCTGCAGTCTCTGCCAGCGCGCTGCCCGCAACCTGACCGCAGTCGGCGAGCAGGTAGAGACCGCCCGCGAACTGCCCCAGCGTGTCGAGCTCGAGCTGGTAGGTGGCGCCCGTCTTCACCGCGAGCGTGAAGAAGTGGTCGGGTCCGGCCCACGAGAGGCCGCTCCCCTTGAAGGGCTGCGTCACCTGGGTCGTGGCGCCGCGGGAGTTCCCCAGCATCCGCTTGCCGGGCACCAACGCTGGTGCCTTCTCGCAGAGGTCGCTGCCGCCCGCGATGCCCGCGCCCGCAGGCCCCGAGGCGCCGGGCGACGGGAGCCGGAAGACCTCAAGCTCGTAGCTGCCCGCTGCGGTGTAGTCGCCCTTGGCATCCACGCCGAGCCACATCGGACCATCCGCCGTCGCTGTGTAGAAGACCGCCTTGCCGGCCGTATCGCCGAAGAGGAGGCCCTGCTCCGGCGCCGCGCAGGAGCGAACCCCGAAGAGGCCGAGCGACCCGCTCTTTGAGCGAAGGGCGAAGCGGTAGCTGTCACCGGCCTGCAGGTCGATGCGGTAGAAGGCGTCTCGGCCGCCCCAGGACGAGGCGCCGCTGCCCTCCACGGGCTGGAAGTCGCCCGCAAACCCGGCGAGGTCGCCCGTGACAACCGTCGGTGCGGTGCCGACCGCCGGGGAGGAGAGCCAGAGTGGAAGTGTGCAGGTGTCTCCCCGCTTGATGCCCTCGGGCAGAGGCGCAGGGTCGTCGCGCAGGGCGGGGCCCGCCGCAGCGAGCGGCGCCGCAGCCAGCGCCGCCGGCGTCACCGGCGCTGCAGCCTGCTCCTCGGCATTTTTGCCGCAACCCTTCCCGCACCCAGTGAGCAGCACAAGCAGCCCTGTCATTGCCACCAACGACCTTCCCTTCGTGCTCATCGCCAACCTCTCCTTCCTTCGCCTCTTCAACCAGCCTTGCCGCCCCGGAGCAGACCCCGTGTCGCGAGGCCACGCGCCACCACCTGCTGCGCCACGAACCCTGCCACATCGGGAGCCAGCGTGCCCGGCCCGAAGCCGGCATCGTAACCCAGTTCCAAGGCAAGTTCGTGACCAATGCGCGGGCCGCCAGCCACCACGACCAACTTGTCGCGCAGCCCTTCGGCTTCGAGCAGCTCGATGAGCTCTGTCAGGTTCGTCTTGTGAATATCCTTCTGCGTCACGATCTGCGACACGAGCAGCGCATCCGCGTTGTACCGGTAGGCCGCCTCGATGAGCGCCTCGTTCGACACCTGGCTGCCCAGGTTGTGCGCCTCGATCTCGTGGTAGCTCTCGAGCCCCTTCTCGCCCGAGATGCCCTTGAGGTTCATGATGGCGTCGATTCCTACCGTATGCGCGTCGGTGCCCGTGCAGGCGCCCAGTAGCACCAGTTTCCGTCCCACCTGCTCGGCGATGAAGGTATCGATCTCCGTCTTCGTCATGCGCCGGCCTTCGACCTTCGGGACCACCACTTTTGTGAAGTCCACCGTCACCGCCGTCCGCGCATAGACAATGAAGAAGCTGTACCCCTCGCCAAGATCGGCCGCATGATAGATGCTCGGCTCTGTCAGCCCCATACCAATGGCCATGAGACGTGCTGCCTCGCGGGCCTCGTCTCCGAAGGGCACGGGCAGCGTGAAGGAGAGCTGCACCGCGCCGTCATCCAGCGTGTCGCCATACGGGCGAACCCGCGTCAGGTCGGGCGGAGTCGCCCCGGTTCTACCGATGATTGCCATGGCTCGCCTCGTCTGCGTCGAGCTGCAGTGCAGCCCGAAGTCCAGCCTCGATGGGATTAAAGTAATCTGCTGCGCGCACCACCACGCCGGCGCGTCCGCGACCGCCGTCACGACGGCGCTTCACATCTGCGAAGCGGCCCGCCGCCAGCGCCTCAAAGAGCCCCATCGACTCCACCTCTTCGAGCAGCCCGATGGTCTGCTCCACAGTCTCGTGTGCCCGCCGAACCACAAGCCCGTCGCGCTTGAACTCCACCTCGTCGCCAATCGAAGCGGCGTTGTTGAGGATGTATCTCGCGCTCTCGATCGCCATGTGACGGTCGTGCATGTGGGGCGTGTGCATCGCCTCGGTGTGCATGCCAAGCAGCTGGATGCCCTGCTTCGTCCAGGCCGTCACCAGGTTGAACATCGCATCCTGCACGTAGCCCTTGAAGACATTGCCCGTCATGTAGCGTGTGGGCGGCATGTACTTGAGTTTGTGGTCGGGGAAGACCTCGCGGACCAGTTGCGCCTGGGCGAGCTCCATGAGGAAGCCGTCGCGGGCTGCAGGGTCCATCTCAAAGGCGTGGCCGAGGCCAAGCTGCCAGGGCTGGAGCCCCGAACGGAAGGCGAGCTGCTCGTTGATCAGCTGGCTCGCGAGCACCGTGTGGGTCGCCTCAATGGCATCATCGGTCGTCAGGTAGTTGTCTTCCCCCGTGTTGATGATGACGCCGGCGTGGGCGTTGATCATGCGCGAGAAGTACTGGTCGATGAGCGTCCGCTCCGGGTTGATGTCGCGGAAGAGGATGCCGTACAGCGCATCGTTGAGCATCATATCGAGCCGCTCGAGCGCGCCCATCGCGGCGATCTCCGGCATGCAGAGGCCGCTGCAATAGTTGGTCAGCAGCACATACCGGTTGATACGCTCACCGACCTCATCGAGCGCGGTTCGCATGACCCGGAAGTTGGCCTGCGTCGCGTAGGTCCCGCCGAAGCCCTCGGTCGTCTCACCGTAAGGAACGAAGTCGAGCAGCGACTGGCCGGTGCTCCGAATGACGGCGATGACATCGGCACCCTGCACCGCGGCCGCCTTGCCCTGCACGGCATCCTCGAAGATGTTTCCCGTCGCGACGATGACATAGAGCATCGTCTCGTTTGGCGGACGAAGCCGAGCCATGCGCTCGCGCCGCTCTGTGGCCGTGCGACCCACGCGCGCCACCGCGTCGGCACCAATCCGCTCGCCGAGCGCCCGGGCCTCTGCCTCGTTGTGAATCTCCCAGGTACCAAGGTCGAGTTCACCGCGTGCGGCCGCCTCGGCCACCTGCTGCGGCTCGAGGCCCAGGGCGGCCATCGCGCTACAGAATGGCAGCATCACGCCACGGTCCAGACGACCGGCGCGCGCCACCTGATCCACCACCACGTTGGGCAGCGGAATGCCCTGATCCTCAATGCCATCTACACCTAACAGGCGGAGCAGCGTCCGCTCCACTGCTACCGTCGTCCGCGCTCGGACAAAGCCGGTCAGCGAGTCGGCGATGTTCGAGGCGCTCGCCCGTGCACGCGCCACCTTCGCCTCATCCAGAAACAACTTCGATGCTGCACTCATTCAACTGCTCCGGTGTGATCCGCTCTCAACAGATGCGCGGAACTGCCGCGCGATGCTGAGCACCTCGTCGCCAAGACCGAGCGCGGCCGCGACACGAAGCGCATCCGAGGCGGCCGAGCCGTCGGCCGGCACGAGGCGGTAGTCCATACGCGATTCGAGTGCCGCGAGCGAACCTTCGCCCAACATCTCGCTCTCCGTGACAGCGCCGCGCAGCCCCGCGACCGCCCACGCAGAAACCGCAACACCCTGGCCCGCGTCAGCGAAATGGGTGGCGAACCAGCCATGCCAGCCGCGTGCTGCAACAGCCGCAACAAGCCCCTCGAGCAGCGCCGAGCCGTCGGCGGGCGAGGTCGTCCGAGCCGGCTCATCGGCGATAATGAAGCCCGAGCCAGGCCGCTCCAGCAAAGACTTCCAGGCCACCACCTCGCTCCCAAAGCTCGATAGCCCGTGACGGCTCCCCTGCTCCT
>CAIQPA010000550.1 GCA_903873545.1 uncultured delta proteobacterium | reverse complement strand
TGTGGTCGAGCAGCTCTTGCAGCAGCGACTCGCTGGTGCGCTCGTCCGCCTCCGCCTCGAAGCTCGGGATGATGCGGTGGCGGAGCACATCGGGAGCAATCGCCTTCACATCCTCCGGCATCACGAAGCCGCGATGCTGCAGGAAGGCATGCGCGCGAGCCGCCTTCAGCAGCGCGATCGTCGCACGCGGGCTGGCGCCATACTGGATGTAGCGCGACAGCTTGCCGAGCCCCGCGGTGGCCGGGTCGCGCGTCGCCGCAACGATGTTGACCATGTAGTCCTTGAGCGAGGACTCCACGTAGATCTGGTGGACAACCTTGCGCGCCGCCAGCAGCTGCTCGCCGGTCACCACCGCCTGAATCGGCGCCAGGTCGTCTTCGCCCATCAGGTCCATGATCTTCCGCTCTTCGTCACGGGTCGGATAGCCCACCTTGACCATAAGCATGAAGCGGTCCACCTGCGCCTCGGGCAGCGGGTAGGTCCCCTCCTGCTCGAGAGGGTTCTGCGTCGCGAGGACGAAGAAGGGGCGCGGCAACGGGAAGGTGGTGTCACCAATCGTCACCTGCTGCTCCTGCATCGCCTCCAGCAGGGCAGACTGCACCTTGGCAGGCGCCCGGTTGATTTCGTCGGCAAGGACGAGGTTGGCGAAGACGGGGCCGCGCCGCACCTCGAAGTCCTGCGACTTCTGGTTGTAGATGAGCGTCCCGATGACGTCGGCCGGCAGCAGGTCGGGCGTGAACTGGATCCGCTTGAAGCTGGCGCTGACGGTCGCCGCGAGCGTGTTGATTGTCAGCGTCTTCGCCAGACCGGGCACACCCTCGAGGAGCACATGGCCGCCCGTCAGAATGCCGATGAGCAGCCGCTCCAGCATGTAGCGCTGCCCCACAACCCGGCGCCCCGTCTCGGCAAGGATCGCGTCCACGAAGGCGCTCTCCGCCTTCACCATCTCGTTGATGCTTCGAATGTCGTTCATGGAATCTCTTCCTCGCAAAACCAGCACCGGCGGGGAGTGCCCGCCGATGGTCTCAGATGTGGAGCCGCAACCGGAACAGCCCTCCGAATCTTCCCGGAGCGCCGACTGGCACGGCGGTGTCGTCGCGTTACGGCACCACGGTGAAGGTGCGCCACTGATCGCAGTTGGTGGTCTGTCCGCCCGCGATGGCCGAGGCAGTAAGCCCGAGCGCGTAGTCGCCCGGCGCATCCAGCAGCAGCGTCGTGACGGCCGAGAAGGGGTTGGCGACCGCAGCGGCGCTGCCCGCCGGAGGAACGAGCGACCAGAGATAGGGCGCAGCGGTGAAGGTGCCGCCGACCGGCAGAATCGTGTTCGAGGCGTCCAGCGAGAGGATGTCGCCCACCTGATAGGGCTCATCCGGCGAGACGCTCATGGAGCACTCGGGTGGGAGCACGCCATCTTCGTGGTAGGCAAAGAGGAAGATGGTGCCGCCAGCGCCCGTCGCGCGGGGGTCGTTCGTCACAAGGTCGAGCCGTCCGTTGTCGACCGAGGCCGAGTCCGAGACGGCGCGGGCGTAGCTGACGATGACGCGGCGGGCCTCGCCGGGTGCGATCGTCGCGGGCAGGGCGAGGTCGGTCGTGAACTCCGCGTCCCGGTCCTGCGACTTGTTGATGGCCGTGATCTCAAGGTTGGCGCGACCCTCGTTGGAGATGACAAAGCTGAGCTGCGTGGTGCTCCCTGCGTCCGAACCGCTGAAGTAGAGCTGCGTCGGCCCGACCGACTGGAAGGGCGCTGCAGGTCCGGCCGCGACCACAAATCGAATCGTGGCCGTCTGCGGGTCGTTGCTGACGATGTCGTAGTTGCCGGAGACCGTCCGGTTGGAACTCGCAGTGTACTGCACAAACAGCGTCTGGCAGGCTTGGCTCGCCAGCGTCTGCTCGCCGCCCAGCGCGAGGGTCTCTGCTCCGGTATCGGCGCCCGTCGCGATGCGCATCTCTGTGCTCACGTCGGAAGGCGAGAAGCCCGCCGAGTTGATCGCCCAGGTGAGCGTCGCGCCACCCCGGTTACAGATGTCGAAGCTCTGTGCCACCAGCGTCCCGACGGTCGGCTCGCCCAGATCGAGTCCCGCCTCACTGATCTCGATGTTCGCCTCGCCGGTGCCGCTCGAGGTAAGACCGATGCCCACCGTGCCATTTGTCACTGCGTTCGTCTCGAAGAGCAGCGAGGTGCCGCTCAGGGTCTCCGCATCCGAGGCAGGCGTCCACGAGACGTTGTAGGTCGCGCCGAGCCCTTGCCCAATCAGCAGCGGAAGCGGCCGGTTGATCGACTCAATCCAGGAGAGCGTCGGCGGCGTCCCTACGCCCGTGATCCCCTGAATCTGGAGCGGGCCCGTGCCATTGTTCGTGATGGTCAGCTCGCGCTGCTGGGTGATGCCAGCAACGGCGGGCGCAAAGTCGAGCGTCGAAGGCGAGATGACGGGGCGGCCGCTCTGCGAGTCCACCTGTACATCAATCCGGATCTCCGGGGTCTCGCGTGCCGTGGTCTGGATGACGATGGTGCCGCAATTGCCGGTACCGTCATCGGGGCAGCCCGTGTCGCCCGCCGCAGTGGGCGTGATTGTTAGGCCGATGGTGATGAAGGTCTCCGGTTCAAGGACGATGGCGGTTCCTTCGCCGGTAGCGTTGCCGTCGGAATCGACCCAGGTGCGCAGCTCTGGTTTGGCGGGGTCGAAGGGCCCCTGCTCCCATCCGAAGCGCGACAACGCCACGATCATCTGATCGCTGAACCTGATCTTGTCAGAGCCGCTCTCGAAGGTGATGGAGGTAATCTCCAGCGGCGCATCGCCCACGCTCCGGATGGTGACCTCCGCCGTCTTCGCGCGGCGCGGCTGAAGGTTCTCGAACGAGACAGCGCAGGGGCTCTCAACGCACTCAAAGGCCGACTCAAAGGTCTGGGTGATGTCGCTCTCGCAGCCGGACATCTGAAGGCCCGCAGCCGCACCGAGCAGCGTCAGGCAGAATCGCTTCCAGGTTGCATTCATCTTGCTTACTCCTTTGTCGTTGGCCCGAAGGCACCATCGGTCACGCACAGCGAAACTAGTCGGCAGGCGGCCTGCTGCAAGCACCATCGCCCGACGCCGCCCTCATACCTCAAACGGTGCGGCGAGCGTAGTGCCAACCGACGCCCCCGATCCGGCCCCTACGGCTTCTTGGGGGCCCGCTTGTTGATGGCCACCTTGCCAAAGTTGACCCGGTCGTCATTCGCCTTGGGGGAGACCTTCAGCCGGTCGTCGCCGCGGAAGAAGCCGCCCCACACCGTGTAGTCGCCCGACTTGTCGGCGCGGCTGACCGGCATGGTGTGAACGTCGCGGATGATGTCTCCCGGCACCCAGTATTGCATCGGATACTTGCCGCCGACCGGCTTGTGGTCGCCGTTGATCCGGTTGCCGCCGAAGTCGACGTGGATGAACATTTCGGCATCCGACGGGATACGGCTCAGCACCTCCCAGTAGGTCGTTACAACCAGCGGATCACCCGAGCCGACCTCTGCCGCCATCTCCGTGGCATAGAGGCGAAGTTTTCCATCGACCGTCACCTTCTTGGTCGCCAACTTGGCAGCTTTGGGCAGCGTGGTCTTGGAGAAGATGCTCTCGGCAACGTAGTTCTGGTCCCGCTCGCCGCGGTCGGGATGCAGTTCATTGCTCAGCAGGAGGAAGCGGCTGGAACGCCCGTCGACGACGAAGAGCTCCGGCGGGCGCTTGCAGCTGCGGCCGGCCTCAGGCACCCGCTTGAGGGTCGCATACAGCTCGCCGAGGCTCGCCGCAGGGATGACCGCAAAGAGTCGGCTTGTCGCATCGCAGAACCGGCCCTCAAGCTCCGTCACCCGCGGTAGCCGCTCCATGGATGCGGCGCCAAAGTAGTAGCTCGTGTCCTTGGATGCGATGCCCGCGATGAGGAGCGGCTCACCCTCCTTGGAGAGGTTCTCGTACTCCTCGAGGATCCCCTTCTGACTGAAGTGGTCTGCCGCCTCGGGAATCGCCTGAAACAGCAGCTCGCCGCCCCAGCCAAGGATGGAAAGCGCGAGCGCAACAGAGACCAACAGCCCCGACCGCGCGGGGGTAAAGATGGCGCCAAGGCGGCCTGCCAGCGACTGCAGCAGCTCTCCGACGCGACCCAGCATCGACGCCATGCGCCCGGTCGTTCCCGATACGGCCTCCGAGAGCGTGCGTCCCACCGCCGATAGCTGGGCGATGGGCGAGAAGAAGACGGCCACCAACAGCAACCCCCACATGGCAATGAGCGGCCGCATGATGTCGAGGCGGTAGCTGCTCGGGAAGGTGGAGGGGCCATCGAGGAAGATGGATTCGAACAAGACCTGCGGTCCCGGAACGCCAAGCTCCTTGTTGTAACTCTCCGCAACATCCTTGGTCGTGACGGCCAGGAGCACGAGCGCCGCGAAGCCCGCGAGCGACCAGGTCGCACTGCGCTTCTCATCGCCCTCCGCGGGCCGCGCTTCGGTCAACGCCGAGGCCACCAGGATGGCAAGCGGCATCGCCACAGGCATGAGGTAGACCGCCGCGAGCGTGGAGGAGAGGCCCAAGACCAGAAAGCCCACACCCATCGCGCCGATGGCGACAGCAAGGATGGCGCCGCGGTCGGAATCTTCGTGGCGGAGCGCCAGCGCAACTGCCAGCGGCAGAAAGACGATGGTGGGGTAGAGAGAGTAGCCGGTGACCCGGATAAGAACATCAAAGGTGGGGTGAATCGGCAGCGTGCGCGACGTGAAGAAGGCATTGGAGAGGAAGCCGCTTAGCGCCTCCGGCCAGCCCGTCTCGCCGGCGGCGAGCACCAGCGGGAGCGCAACGCCGACAGCGGCAACAATGCCCGCCGCCATCGCGCCCGAGCCGTGGAACAGCGCTCGGAGCCGGCTCTTGGGGCCGAAGGTAAGGGTCAGGAGCAGCGCAGGGCCTGCGATCATCGCCAGCCCGAACGACTCCTTGCAGGCCTCCCAGCCTCCCGAGAGTTGTAGACCCGCGGGTACCAGCAGCGCGGCGAAAAGGGCCAGGCCCACGCCGAGCCCGATGCGACAGAAGCCACCCGCCGGGCGCGTCCCGAGCGCCGACACGGCGAGCAGTCCGAGCGCCAATGCGAGGCCCACGCCCCCGCGCGCACCCGCCATCATCGCAACAAGCAGGCCGATCGAAATGGCGAGCGCCGGTCGCCGGTCGCGGTTCGCCGCCGCCATCTCCGCTACTGCAACGACCAGACAGGAGAAGAGTCCGAGCAGCAGCCCATCGGCGGCAAGGTGGGTCGCGCCAAGCGCCGCTTGGGGCACCATCGCGAAGAGGAGGGCGCCGAGCAGCGCCGCGCGCCGACCCACCCACCGGTCCAGGAGCATGAAGCCTGCCGCGGCGGCGGCCACCACCAGGAGCAGCGCAGGAAGCCGCAGGCCGAGCTCGCTGCCGCCGCCGGCGGAGAAGCCCACCTGCCCCATCAAGGAGGAGAGCCAGGGCCGCGAAAAGAGCGCCCCCGACTTCATCGGGGCGAAGACGGAGCCGGCCGTGCCGTCCGACAGCCCGCGCGCCAGCGTTGCCGGCGCCGTTTCCCAAGGCTCCCAGAGGCCGGTCGTGGCGGCAGGGACGAGATAGAGCAGGGCGATGAGGGCGGAGACAACTGCGGCCATCCAGCCGCGGCCGCGGCCTAGGGGGTTCGCATCCGTCGGATTCGCCATGCCTGTCTTCCTGCCTGTCAGAAATCTGCTTGCAACGCCCGCAGAAGGCGCACAGATTCAGGCGCTCCACGGGCAGTCGGCCCCTATCCCTGCCCCCTATGGGTGTCAAGGCGCCGCGCCACCGCCACAAGGCTCCGCCATGCCCGCTCTGCTGCTTCTCAATGGTCCCAACCTCAACCTGCTCGGCAGTCGCGAGCCCCATCACTACGGCAGCACAACGCTTGCTGAACTCGAGGAGCGGGTGCGGCAGCGGGCCGCCGCCCTAGGCTTCGAACTCGTCGCGCTCCAGTCCAACCACGAGGGGATCCTCATCGATGCGATTCAGGGCGCGCCGGCGCGCGGCGTCACGGGAATCATCATCAACCCGGGCGGCTATACCCACCACGCCGTCGCCATCCGCGATGCCCTCATCGCAGCCAACCTCCCCTTCGTCGAGGTCCACCTGAGCAACACCTACGCGCGGGAGAGCTTCCGCCACACCTCCGTGACCGCAGATCTCGCCGCCGGCGTCATCATCGGGCTTGGGGCAGTGGGCTACGAACTCGCCGTCGAGGCCCTTACCGCCTCGGCTGTCCGCTAACCGGCAGGCCCCGAGCGCCCCATCTTGCTTGCGGCTTTGACCGTGAGAGGGTAGGAGCCCCCGCGCGACAGAGGCCGCAACTGAATCGAAACCAAGGCATCCTCAATGGCTCAGTACGATACCAACGATTTCCGCAAGAACCTCAAGATTGAAGTCGATGGGGAGCCCTGGGTTGTCCTCGAGGCCCAGCATGTGAAGCCCGGCAAGGGTGTCGCCATGGTCAAGACACGCTTCAAGAACATGATCACCGGTCGCGTCCTCGAGCGGAACTTCCGCTCCGGCGACAAGGTGGATGTGCCCGACCTCCTCGAGATGTCGGCCACCTTCCTCTACCTTGACGGCGAGGACTACATCTTCATGAACCAAGAGAACTACGAGCAGGTGACGCTGGGTAAGGATGCCGTCGAAGAGGCCATTCCCTGGCTCATCGACAACCTGCCCGTCACCCTCCTCTTCTACCGCGGCCGCGCCATCAACATCGATGTCCCGACCTTCGTCGAACTCAAGATTGTCCGCGCGGATCCCGGCGTGAAGGGCGACACCGCACAGGGAGGCAGCAAGCCTGCCCACCTCGAGACCGGCGCCGTCGTGCAGGTCCCGCTCTACGTGCAGGAGGGCGAGAAGATTAAGGTCGACACCCGCACTGCAACCTTCGCCGAGCGCGTGAAGTAGAATCGGACTCCTCCGCGCGAGGCAGCTGGGGAGCTAGCCTCCCATTTTGACCCAGGGAACCGGTGGCCATCGACCGCATCAAAGTCGCTGAAGCGGCCCAGAAGTTCAGTCTCAAAGGCCAGTACACCAAGGCCATTGCGGAACTGCAGAAGATTGTTGCGGAGGACAACAACGATGTCCGCACCCTGCAGCGCATCGCCGAGCTCTACCTCAAGGCCAGCAACCCCGGCGATGCGGTTCGTACCTACGCCGAAGTCGCCCTGATCTACGAAGCGGGCGGCTTCTTCGCCAAGGCCGTTGCCGTCTACCGGCAGGTCCTCAAGCTCTCGCCGGACGAGACGGAAGCCAAGATCCGGCTCGCCAACCTCTACTACCAGACCGGCATGCTCAGTGATGCGCTGCTGCTCTTCGACCAGGTCTCGCAGGCCTTCCTTCAGGCCGGCGACCCCGCCTCCTACATCACCATCCTCACGCGCATGGTGGAGCTCGACCCCGACCATGTCGGCAACCGGATCCGGCTCGCCGAACAGTACGCCCTCGACAAGCTCATGCTGCCTGCGCGCGAGCACTTCAACGCCGCCGCGGATACCCTCCATCGCACCCGTCGCCTCGACGAGTTCGTCAAGGTCGCCGAGCGGCTGCTCATCCACTTCCCTGACGACGAGTCCCGCCACCGCCAGCTCATCCGCGCGCTCACCGAGACCCAGCGCGGGGCTCGTGCGATCCCCCGCATCCAGCGGCTGCTCGAGCGCGACCCACACGATGCAGAGGCGCTCGAACTCCTCATCGAGGCGCTCGTCTCTATGGGCGAAAAGGGACGCGCCGTTGCCGTCTTGCGCGAGCTAGCCGCAGGCTACCGTGAAGATGGCCATCGCGAACACGAAGAGAGGGTCTTGCGGCGCATCATCGCGCTCGACCCCGACGACGCCGCCGCCCGCGAATCGCTCTCGCTTCAGAGCCCGCCCGCTGCGCCGGTCGAGGCCAACGCGTCGCTATCTACCGATGAGATCGAGCGTCGGATGGGCGAGGTCGATGTCTTCCTCAAGTACAACCTCTACGATCGCGCTACCGACCACCTCCGCCAGCTCCTCAAGAGCGACCCCAGCAACCAGCGGGTCATACGGCGCAAGATCGAGGTCCACAAACAAGCCGGTCAGGACCAGGCTGCTGTCCGCGACATCGTCAGGCTCGCCCGTCTCGTCATTGATGAGGACCTCGACCGTGCCGCTGCCGTCGTCGCAGAGGCAGACGCCATCGTCCCGGGCCATCTCGACGTCCGGGAATTCCTCGAAGAGGTGGAGGCGCGTCGCGCCGCAAGCCGACCGAAGGCGCCCGTGCCCCGCCCCGCGCCACCCGTTGGCGATGCAGGCTCCTTCTCCGCGCTCGACGCCCTCCTCGGAGGCCCCAGCGCGGCAGGCAAGCAGGCTGCGGCCGGCATGGCGGCAGACGCAGAACTGCTTGGTCAGCTCGAAAGCTCGCTCGTTCAATCTGGCATCGCCCAGCTCGGCAGCGGCGCGTCGGCAGACAACCTCGCGACCATCTCGCTTGGCACCGACGACTTCCTCCCCGGTGACCTCGACGACGCGCTCACCGAAGTTGCCATCCTCGTCACCGAAGGCGACCACGACATCGCCCGCGCACGCCTCTTCGAAATCCTCGGCGAGTGGCCTGAGCACGCCGAACTGATCCTCGCCCGCATCGATGAGCTGCCGAGTGCGGAGGCGGCGCATCACGAGCACGAGGAGTGGCAGGGAGCACCCTCCTCCATCACCCACCGCTCCGTCGCAGATGACGCACACGGGGACCTCTTCCTGACGGACGACCCAGAGGCCAGCCTCGACGAGACCCTTCAGCATGCTCCGCAGCGTGAGGCGATCCTCTCGGCTCTCGCGGCGCAGTCGCAAGGTTCCGGAGCCCCGCTGGCAACGAGCGCCTACGAGGCCGTCAGCCCCGACCTGCTCGAGGATGATGACGACTTCTCCATCGAGACCGGCGAGTCGATCGACGAGAGCGACATCGATGCCCCCATCGGCCGGCCCTCGTCGCACTCCGTTTACATGCTGACCCTCTCCGACTCGCTCCTGCGACGCGACGCCGACTCGGCGGTTGCCCGAGCCATTCGGCTTCGCCTCAGCGGCAGCGCGGCGGAGGCGCTGGCACTGCTGGCCGCCGAGCGCGCTGGCACCCACGCGGCGGCTGCAACCTACGAGCATGGCCTCTGTCTGCTGGCCGCTGGCTCCTTCGCGGAGGCTGCGACTGAACTGCTCGGGCTGCTCCGGGTCCGCGGGCTCGCGCAGTCCGACTACCTTCTCGTCCAGTACCAGGTTGGGCTCGCCTACGAGGCCGCAGAGCAGGGCGAACTGGCCGCCGGGATGTTCCTCCCGCTCTGGGAGCATGCGCCCGAGGCCTTCCCCGACATCGCAGCCCGGCTGCATCGAATCCGCAGCGGAAGCTAGGCGAACCTTCGGCAACGCACTGCCGCCGTCTTGACGAAAGCCCTCCGATTCGGCAGAAGCGCCGAACCCTGCTGCGGGTGTAGCTCAGCTGGTAGAGCACGAGCTTCCCAAGCTCGTGGTCGCGGGTTCGAATCCCGTCGCCCGCTCTCGTGATGTCATGAACCCCCCCGACCGCCAACCCATCGCTCCACGCTGCGATGATCAGACGGTGGGGGCGGTTCGTGCGACCGACCCGCTCTGGGTCCAGCTCCTCGAGCAGGCCGGCTTCCGGCTTGCCCGCCGCTCCACCAGCTATGTCTGGTACGACGGTCGCGGCGAGGTCGCGATCGCGCCGGACGAGGAGCTCGACGCAGACGACACCCTCGCCCAGATCATCCTGCACGAAATGGTCCACCTCCTCGTGCAGGGCGAAGAGGCGCGCACGGAGCCCGACTGGGGGCTCGACAACCTGACAGACAGCGACGCCTACCTCGAGGAGGCCGCGCTGGTCGTGCAGCTCCGGCTGCTCACCCTCTGGGGCCTCGAAGCTGTGCTTGTTCCGACCACAGACTTCCGCGGTTACTACCTCGCCGAAGCCGCCTCAGAGGCGCGCGCCGACCGGATGCAGGCTGCGGAGGCAGGCTGGGCGCGCTGGCTGGTCTGGCCCCACCGCGCTGCGGCGGAGCGGGCCCTCGCGGCGACCCGAAACGCCGTCGCCTAGCGGCGTTCGGCGATGTCGCTCTGCTGCTTGAGGATAGGCAGCAGCAGCAGTGCAGGGAGCCCCATGAAGGCTGTCGAGAGGAAGAAGGTCTCCCAGCCCCACGAGGTCGCCCAGACGCCCGAGAAGCTCGAGACGACTGTTCTGCCGACCGCAGCCAGCGCCGACAGCAGCGCATACTGCGTGGCCGAGAAGCGGACCGAGCAGAGCGAGCTCAGGTAGGCGACGAAGACCGTGGTGCCGAAGCCCGTCGCGAAGTTCTCGCCGCCCATAGTCAGGTAGAGAGCCTGCACATCGTGGCCTGCGCGTGCCTGGTAGACGAAGAGCAGGTTGGAGCCGGCCTGCAGCACGCCACCCACCCAGAGCATCTTCTCCACGCCATAGCGGCGCATCATCCAGCCACCCACGAAGGCACCAGGGATGAGCGCCGCAAAGGCGAAGAGCTTCGACACCGTTGCGAGCTCGGTCTTGCTGAAACCGACCTCCACGAGAAACGGGTTGGTCATCGTTCCGGCCACCGCATCGCCCAACTTGAAGAGCGCCACGAAGATGAGGATGACCAGCCAACCTCGGGTGCGAAAGAAGGAGGTGAGCGGCTCGAAGATGCCGGAGAGCAGCCCCCAGAACCCTCCGTAGCGCCGCTGCTCTGTCTCTGAAGCCGGTAGATCGACGCGGGGCGCGAAGAGTGTGATGAAGAGGCAGGCCCCCATGACGACCGCGAGTGTCAGAAAGGTCTGCTGCCAGCCATAGCGGTCGGCGAGCAGCAGCGCGCCTGCACCCGAGCCGAGCATCCCAATGCGATAGCCGAAGACATAGGCGGCGTTGGCTGTTCCCTGCTGCGCCACCTGCACGGCGCTTACGCGATATGCGTCGATACCGATGTCCTGCGTCGCCGACAGTGTCGCCAGAAGCACAACCAGCATGGCGACCTCTTTGGGGGCCGCGGCGGGGTTTGCAAAAGCGAGGCTGGCAATGGTGGCAGCGCAGCCCAACTGCATCAGGACAATCCAGGCCCGACGGTCGCCGAGCGCGGCGCCGAGCGGTCCGAGCCGCACCAGGTCGAGCACAGGCGCCCAGGCCCACTTGAAGACATAGGGTACCGAGGCCGCGGCAAAGAACCCGATCGCGGCGTTGGTCAGGCCGGCATCCTTGAGCCAGAGCGACAGGGTGCCGAAGACGAGCGGCAGCGGGAGACCCGAGGCAAAGCCGAGCAGGCCTACAGCCCAGACGGTGCGATCGAAGAGGTTTGATTTCTGGTCGGTATCGCTCATCGAAACATCGTCGCAGCGAGCAGCGACGCGACGCCGAAGTAGGTGAGGGCGGCGGAGGCACCGGCAAAATCCTGGCTCAATCGCAGCCCCATGGTGAGCGCGGCAAAGAGTGCGCTTGCGCCGACGAGTGCCGCCTGCGTGAGTGCGTGGGTGCCACCGGCCGCCGACTCACCTGTTACGACTGCCGCGATGAAGAGTGCCGCGACGGCCAGCTCCGCAATGGCGATGGGCCACCAGAGCAGAGGCGCTGGGATCGGGGCGAGCCAGGAGGAGGCGAACTTCTCCGCGAACCAGGCGGGTGTGCTGCGCCCCATCAGTTTGGTGAGGCCGGCTTCGCCAAGGATGGCAGCGAAGAGGAGACAGATGACGAGGTGGAGCGCTTGCATTGCCACGGAGGCCTCCTAGGTTGCCGACCGCTATGGACCATTGCGGGTCGGCCGGTCAAAGAATTGGCTGCCCCGCGCGAGGCGGAGAGGTTGAACGATGGCTGGAAGATTGGAAGGCAAGGTTGCAGTCGTCACGGGCGGGAGCCGCGGCATCGGGGCGGCCATCGCGGAGGCCTTTGTGCGTGAGGGGGCAAACGTCGTCATCAGCTCGCGAAAGCAGGATGGGCTCGACGCATCTGCGCGCCACATCGCTGCCGTCACAGGCCGCGCCGACGCCATCGATTCCTTCGTCTGCCACACGGGCGATCCCGCGCAGGTCGCAGCGCTCTTCGCCCACGCCCGCAGCCGCTTCGGCGTCGTCACGGTGGCCGTCAACAACGCCGGCACCAACCCCCACTTCGGCCCCATGCTGAGCCTCACCAGCAGCGCCTGGGACAAGACCTTTGAGGTCAACACCCGCGGCTACTTCGAGGTTGCACGCAACGCGGCAGAGGGGCTCATCGAGGCAGGCCTACCCGGCTCCATCATCAACATTACCAGCATCATGGGCATGCGGGCCGCCGTCTTTCAGGGCATCTACGGCATGACCAAGGCGGCCGTGATCTCCATGACCCAGACCCTCGCGATGGAGCTCGGTTCTCGCAACATTCGGGTGAACGCCATCGCCCCTGGCCTTGTCGAGACCAAGTTTGCCAGCATCCTGATCGACACCCCCGAGATCGCGGCCCGCTTCAACGAGCGGTCGGCGCTTGGCCGCGTCGCGCAGCCTGCTGAGCTGGCGGGCGCCGCAGTCTTTCTCGCCTCCGACGAGGCCTCCTACGTGACCGGCCAGACGCTCGCCGTGGATGGAGGATACACCATTGCCTGAGCGGCCCCCTGCATCGGCTGCGCCGCGCGTTGCCTGGCTGACCACGCCACAGGCCTGGGAGCGAGGATGGCGCGAGCTGCGTCCCCGCTTCGAAGCGGCGGGCTTGGAGGTCGAGGTCCTCTGTCTGGGCGGTCCCGGCATCGACGGATTGGCCCATCTCGGCTCGCTCGCGCTGCCGCTCCGGCCGTTGACCTTTGCCCGCCTGGTGGCCCGCCTTACCGACGGCGACTTTGCGCTGCTCCACCTCCTCGACGACGACGTGCGCGGCGTTGGACTCCCGGCTGCGCGCATGGCGGGCCAACGAGTCGTCATGGCGAGTGTCGGCACTGCGCCGTGGCCGCCTGTGGCCGAGCGTTCGACAGGCCGGCTCTCCGACGCGCGCGCACTGTTCGAGGCCAAGCCGCGCGACGCAACCCTCCTCATCGCCATGGGGCAGGAGGCAGCCGCAGCGCACAACGATGCTCGGCGTCTCGACCCGCTCCGCTGGGTGACACTCGAAGAGGGTCTCGGCCTGCCGACACTCCCGCCCGCGCCGGCGGCTCGACGTCGGGGCGACGGCCCGCTGCGGGTCATGATCGACGCCGCCGAGGGCAGCATCGTGCTCCCCGCCCTGCCTGGAATTGAGCTCGAGTTCGTAGGCGCTCTTTCACCTGATCTTGCGCTCCGCAAGGCGAGGCATGCCGACCTCTGGGTCTCAACCGACGCAGCTGGCCGCCATCGTGCGCTGACCGCGGCCCAAGGCGGCGCTGCGCTGCTGGTGCCAGCGCTCCCGGCCTGGGACTGGGTCGCCCGTTGCCGCGGCGGCGCGGCCTGCGCCACAGGCGACTTCGCAGATCGCATTGTAAGCCTCTGCGCCGACCGCGAGGCGCTCCGAAGCAGCGGCGAGCGGGCCGCGGTCTACGCGGCACGCCATCTGGAGCCGAGCGCCGTGACGGGCCGGCTGCTTGCCTGGTACGACGACCTGTTGGCGCTGAGCGCCGGCACGAGCGGTCCTGCGACGCTCGACCTTGCAGCCCTCGGTGCCGGAGCCTCTGAGGGCAGGGCGCGCCGCGATCTGCTGACCGGGCTTCGAGAGGGCTAAGGCCTAAAGGCCGGCGGCGTCGCGGAGGAGGGCCGCCTTGTCGGTCCGCTCCCAGGTAAAGCCGTCGCCCTGCGTCCAGTTGGTGAACTCCGAGGCGCTGCGACCGAAGTGGCCGTAGCTCGCCGTGTTCCGGTAGATCGGACGCTCGAGGTCGAGCGTCTTGGTGATACCGAAGGGCGAGAGGTCGAAGTGGGCCGCGATGAGCTTCTCGATGAGCTCCTCGCTGACCTTGGAGGTGCCGAAGGTGTTGGCCAGGACCGAGACGGGCTCGTGGTATCCGATGGCGTAGGCAACCTGAATCTCGCAGCGGTCGGCGAGGCCGGCAGCCACGATGTTCTTGGCGACGTAGCGGGCCATGTAGGCCGCCGAGCGGTCAACCTTCGACGGGTCCTT
>CAIQPA010000549.1 GCA_903873545.1 uncultured delta proteobacterium | reverse complement strand
CTCGTAGAGAGCACGCTCCAGCGCATCCTTGGCGGTCGGGATCCGCACCCGCTCATACCAGGCGATGAGGGCCCAGAGGTTGCCGGTGAAGTCGCGCGTCGCGTCGAACTTGGGCAGCAGCGCGCCGTAGCGGACGGCGTCGAAGGGCTCGTCGATGACCGTCGTCGCCTCGCCGTAGAGCCGGTCTTCGGGCACATCGCGGCGCACCGCAGAACCGGCCGTCAGCACCGCGCCAAAGCCCACCCGCACGGGGCTCACCACCTGGGTCTGGCCACCGACGAAGATGGGCCGCTCGCGCAGGAAGACGCCCCGCGCAACGCCGCCGAAGAGGCTGGCATACTTGTCGCCCCAGGGCGTGAAATTGTAGAGCGCCAGCGTGCTGCCAATCTCGCTGTGGTCGCTCCGGCTCGTGCCGCCGGAGACCAGCGCATCACAGAAGTTGATGAGGCTTCCTGCCACCACATAAGGCAGGCAGACCGTCATCTTGTAGCCCACATGATGGGCCGCTTCGCACCCCTCCTCGAGCAGCGTGCCGCCCCGCACCTCGGCGTGGCCACGCATGGTCACATCGGCGAGGAAGACCGCATCCTCGAAGTAGCCGCCGTAGAGGTCGCACCGCTCGCCGCAGCGCACATTCTCGAAGTAGCCGCCGCCGGCGCGGCCGAGCCTGGTGCCGGCCCGCAGGAGCGTCTCGCGACCGCGCACGACGCAGCCGGGGTAGAGCACCACGCCCGCCTCGATGCGCGACACATCCAGGTCTTCGACCACCACCGAACTCGACGACGGGATCTCGACACCCTTGGCCAACAGCTCCTCGATCAGCGACTTCGACACGGCGTCCTCTCCTCTGCGTACGACCCGCATCGTGGTGACTTGCAGGCCGTCGTGCAACCTTCCTGCGCCATGGGCCGCGCCTCTTCGGTTGACACAGCCGCGCACTCCCCGCGAAGAGTCGAACGCCTGCACCGGAGACCCGCCTGTTCCCCCATCTCCCCACCCTCCGCATCATCCTGCGCGCGCTCTTCTCGCGTCGCTGGTTCGGTCTGCGACGGCTCGTCGGCATCTCGCTGCTGGTGGGCTACTACCTCTTCGTCATCACGCAGAACTGGCTCTTCGACGCCATCGATGCGCTGCTCTTCCCGAAGGCCGCAGCCACCCCCACGCCGGCCCCCGTCATCGTGATTGCGGTGCCTCGCAGCGGCACCACCTTCCTTCACGGGCTGATGGCACAGGACCGCACCCGCTTCCGCTTCCTGACCATGTTCGACAGCATGTTCCCAGCGGTCAGCAGCCGGAAGATCTACGACGCCCTCGCCGCGCTCGACCGCCTCATCGGCAGCCCCGTTGCACGCCTCGTCGGCGCCATCGAGCGGGCCGCCTTCGCCGGCTGGGACGGCATCCACGCCACCGGCCTCATGCGCCCCGAAGAAGACGAGTGCCTCTGGTGCTTCCCCATGCTCACGCCGGCGATGTGGCTCGCCTTTCCCTTCACCGAAGAGCTCCGCCACCTGCGCTACATCGACCTCATGCCGGCCCCCGTCCGCGCCACGCTCATCGCCTTCCTCAAGCGCTACATGGGCAAGCAGGCCTCGCTCGACCCGCAGCGCCGCACCCTGCTCCTCAAGAACGTGCTCCTCGCAGGCCGCATCGAGACGGTGGACGAGGCCTTCCCCGACGCCCGCTTCATCTACCTGGTCCGCGACCCGCACGAGACGGTGGCCTCGGGCGTCAGCATGTTCTCGCGACCCTGGCGGCTCCACTCACCCGACCTGGCCTACAACCCCGCCGCGACCCGGGCCTGGGCAGACCTCCTCATGGACTACAGCAACACCTACGAGGCCTTCATCGCGCGCCTCCCGGCGGAGCGCCGCTTTGTGCTCGACTACCAGCGGCTCGTTGCCAAGCCGAGCGCGGCGGTGGAGGCCATCTACGACCATTTTGGCTGGGAGATCGCCCCAGACTTCCGCGAGGCACTCAGCGCGGCAGACCGGCGCCAGGCACGCTTTGCGAGCAGCCACGACTACAGCCTTGCAGCCTGCGGCCTCACCACAGCAGAGGTCGATGAGCGGATGGCCGGCTTCATGGCGCGGCACGGGTTCGCTCCGGCGGCGCAGCGGACCGCGCCGGCCGAAGAGCGCATCGGCTAACGGTCGCCGAAGTTCTGCGTCCAGTAGTGCGTGTAGTCGGAGCCAGGCACGCTCGCGTAGCCGATGCCGATGACCCCAAAGTCGGGATCCATGATGTTGCGGCAGTGGCCGTCGCTCGTGAGCCAGCCCGCCACCACCTCTGCGCCCGTCGCATAGCCGGCAGCGATGTTTTCGCCCATCGCGCCGCCGTTGTAGCCCGCCGCCTCCATGCGCTGGAAGGGGTCGAGGCCGTCGGGGTCGGTGTGGTCGAAGAAGTTCCGGGCGCCCATGTCTTTGCTCATGGCCCGCGCGGTGCCAACGAGGATGGGGTTGAGACTGAGCGCCGGCGCTGGCCCGAAGACACCCTCCGAGTCACAATTCGCACCCCGCGCACGCGCCGCATTCACCCCGGCAAGGACGTCGGCCTCAAGCCGCGTCCAGGAGGCCGGCCAGCTGTCGACCACGCCCGTGTCAGCGGTGCCCGTGTCGGCCGTTCCAGTATCCGTGGTGCCCGTGTCTGCGGTGCCGGTATCGGTGGCGCCGCTGTCGGTAGCGCCGCTGTCGGTGGCGCCCGTGTCGGCCACACCCGTGTCGCGACCGCCCGAAGAGCCACCCGATGAACGGTCCGTGTTCCGCACAGGAATCTCGCTGCTGCAGCCCGCAAGACCCGTCACAACGAACAGGGCCAGCACTCGATAGGGAATCGCTCGCATCATCTCACCTCGACGGAACCAACAGGTGCCTCCCATTGTACCCACTGCTTTAGAACCGCGCCGCCGGATTGGAAAGGTGCGCCGCGTCACGGCCGCTGCTAACGCCCGCACGACCACCGCTAGGGAGCCTCCTGCCATGACCTCGCCCTCGCTCTTCGACCGCGCCACCGACCACATGATCGCCCTGCAGGAGAGCATCCTCGCTGCGGTGGAGGAACTCGAGGGCGGCGCCACCTTCCGCCGCGACGACTGGCAGCGCGAAGAGGGCGGCGAAGGCGACGCCTCCAACCCCGCTGCGCCCATCCTCCGCGGCTGGGGTCGCACCCGCGTCATCGAGAACGGCCGCTTCTTCGAGCGTGGCGGCGTCAACCTCTCGGTCGTCGAAGGCCGCTTCGGCAGCGTCGCCCCCACCCACATGCCCGGCGACGGCCACCACTTCCGCGCGGTCGGTGTCTCGCTCGTCCTTCACCCCCACAACCCCTTCGCGCCCACCGTCCACATGAACTACCGGCGCATGGAGCGGGGCAGCACGGGCTGGTTCGGCGGCGGCGCCGACCTCACCCCGAACTACCTCTTCGAGGAAGACGCCCGCCACTTCCACCAGACCCACAAGGCGGTCTGCGACGCCCACCCAGCAGTCGCAAACCACACCGCCATGAAGGAGGAGTGCGACCGCTACTTCACCATCCCCCACCGCGGCGAAATGCGCGGCGTCGGCGGCATCTTCTTCGACCACATGATGACCCAGCCCGAGGAGAGCTTCGCCTTCCTCCGCGATGCCAGCCAGGCCTTCATCCCCGCCTACCTCCCCATCGCCCGTCGGCGCGACAACACCCCCTTCGAGCCCCACCACCGCCAGTGGCAGCTCCTCCGACGAGGCCGCTATGTGGAGTTCAACCTGGTCAACGACCGCGGCACCCAGTTCGGCCTCCGCACCGGCGGCCGCATCGAGTCCATCCTCATGTCGATGCCCGCCAACGCCTCCTGGGCCTACGACCACCACCCCGCGCCCGGCTCCGACGAGGCCCGCATGGTGGCCGCCCTGCAGCCCCGCGACTGGACGGCCTGAGCCGCTTCGCCTGAGCCAAAAACGAGGCGAGGGCCGGAACCCCGACCCTCGCCTAAAGCGACGACGCGAACCGACCTAGGCCAGCTCGGCTTCGCCGTTCGTGATGACCTTCTCGCCACGCTGGTTCACCGACTCAATCTCGATGATGCGGCGACCGTTGGCCTCGCTCTTGAGCCAGCCACGGGTGGTGATCTCGTCGCCCGGCAGCACCGGCTTGGAGAAGCGAACCTTGAGCCGCTTGAGGTTGGCGGACTCGCCCGCAAGCAGGTTGTCGATGACTCCCCGCTGCACAAAGGCCATGGTCAGAAGGCCGTGGCCGATGACCGAGGGAAAGCCCACCGCCATGGCGATGCTCTCGTCGGTGTGGATGGGGTTGTCGTCGCGCGAGGCGGCGGCGTAGTCCACCGTCTGGCCGGGCTCGAGCGTGGCCGTCGAGGTGAAGAGCGGCGTGCCGCGCTCCGGCTCTGCCACCGGCTCGCTGCCGCCACCCGACTTGCTGCCACGGATGAAGTAGCGGCTCACAATCTCCACCGCAGGAGCGCCGTCGACGAAGATGGTCTGCCCCAGGTCGATGACCTTGCCCGAGGCCTTCTCCTCCACCTTCAGCAGCTGGCCGCGCGGCGTCATCAGATCCCACGGACGGAGCACCTGGTGGAAGGTCATCTCCTGCTCGCCATGCACGAGCCGGCCCAGGTCGAGGTCGAGGCTGCGGTCCATGACCGCGCCCTGCGCCATCTTGTGCACCGCGCGGACCGCAAAGAGCGGCGGCGCAATCTGGTCGGCACCCTCCGCGTAGCGCGGGTTGCTGTCGCGCGTGGCCTTGGCATAGGCCTCGATGTCTGCGGCACGGGCGAACTCCGCGGGCTCGCGGTAGCGCAGGCCGACGGGCGAGCGGGGAGCCACAGGTGCAGCAGCCGGAGCCGCAGCGGGCGCAGCAGCCGGAGCCGCAATCCGCGCCGCAATCTCCTTCGCTCCCTTCGTCATGTCGAACGAGGTGGCGTAGCGCATCAGGTCGCCCATGTTGGACGCCTTGATCTTGCCCGCCATGAAGGCCTTCTCTGCCTTCTCTTTCCCCCTCACGATGTCGATGAAGGTGTCGCCCGATGCAAAGTTGATCACGCAGGTCGGCGTACCCACCTTGCCCTTCGCGGTCTTCACTGAACCACCGGCAATCTCCACCGAGTATTCGCCAATCCCCTTGATGTCGAAGAGCAGGTTCGCCGTCCAGCCAGCTCCCTTCTCCGGCAAGAAGGCCTCCGCCATCCGCGAAAAGACCTCATCCGTCACCGTGCTCGCGCTCGGTGCAGCAGAGGCCGCGGCGGCCGGAGCAGCAGCAGGCGCAGCAGCGGGCGCAGCAGGCGCAGCGATGCGGGCCGCAATCTCCTTCGCGCCCTTCGTCATGTCGAACG
>CAIQPA010000548.1 GCA_903873545.1 uncultured delta proteobacterium | reverse complement strand
CGGGTCCTCGAACGACTCATGCTCCATCACGTGGCACCAGTGACAGGACGAATAGCCGATCGAGATCAGCAGCGGCTTGCCCTCCGACCGTGCCCGCTCAAAGGCCTCGTCGCCCCACGGAAACCAGTCCACAGGGTTGCCTGCATGCTGCCGCAGGTAGAGGCTCGTCTCGTTTGCCAGTCGGTTGGTCATGTCGCTCACTGCTTCTTCGGAAGGCAGGCGGAGGTCGCTGTGTCACAGTCGTAGCCGGCGCGGCAGTCGCTCGACGATTCGCAGGCCTTCGCACAGAAGGGCTGCGCGCCGCCGATCACGCAGGCGAGACCTTCACCACAGCTCGCAGCATCGGTGCAGCCCGTCGCAACGCACATCCCATCGCGGTAGCCGGTCGCCTTGCCGCTCGCCGAAACCTCAGGCACACAGAAGGCATCGAGGCCGAGCGGAGCCGCGCAGGAGATGGTCGCGCTGCAGGGCGCGCCAACGTTGGGGGACTGCGGCGCGACACGGGCCACATCGAGCGAGCAGACACCCTGCTCACCCTCGAGCACGTAGCACTGGAAGTCGCGCGATCGGCACTCCCGCTGGCTCTTGCAGGCCTGGAAGCAGACGCCCAGGCCGCCCTCCGAAGCACCGTCACAGACCGCGCCCAGACCGCAGTCCGCATTCTTCTCGCAGGGCCGCGAACAGTAGCCACCCGGCACCGTCCGGTCGCAGAGCTCCGACTTACAGTCCGTATCGGCAACGCAGGCCGCACCCACCAAACCGCGCTTCGGAACAGCGCTCACCTGTGCCGGCTCCTTCGAGCCGCATCCCGTCCAAAGCACCAGCGCAGCCAAGACCACAAACATCCGCTGAAGCATCGTCATCACCTCTTTGCACCACACGCCGTCCACGCCTTCGCGCGGTCGTGGAAACTCTCACCCGAAGAGGGTAGAGCGGCTACCGGACGCTGTCACGCTCCATGCTCTCTCTTCTCACCGGTCGCATGTCCCTTTCGGATTCCCCCTCCCGCCCTCAGGCGCCCTCCGTGCGGGTCTCCGAACTCGACGCCCGCTCCACCGCCATCACCATCCTCCTCGTCGCGACCTTCGTCGTCCTCGAGGCGGCGCGCGGCTACGGCGGCCCCCGTACGCCGCTCGGCGACGACGCCTCGAGCCACACAGCCACCATCGCCACCTTCGCCAAGCTCCTGATGAATGGCCAAGGCTGGTGGTCCACCGACTACAACCTCGGCTTCCCCCTCGGCCTCTACTACCAGCCCGTCCCACACGTTGTGAGCGCAGCTTTCTGCGCGCTCCTGGGCGGGCCCGAGATGGCCATCTTCACCTACAAGTTCTTCTCCGTCGCCATGATCGCACTGCAGCCCTGGGCCGTCGCCTTCGGCCTCCGTCGCGCCGGCGCAGACCGCCTCACCTCCGCCATCGCAGGTGCGCTCGCCCCCTTCGTCATCAACCCCGAGATCGGCGCCAGCATGGCCTTCGGCTACTCGGTCAAGGCCTCTCTCAATGTTGGCCTCTACACCCAGAACTGGGGCAACGTCGCGCTCCCCATCGTCTTCGGTGAACTCGTCGCGCTCATCGACAAACGAGGGCGCATCTGGACCACCGCACTCGCCGCCGCCTTCACCGCCGGCTGCCACATGTTCTACGCCATCGCGCTGGTCCCCATCATGGCCATCCTCGCGCTCCTCATGCCCGGCCGCGCCGCCTCCGTGAAGAAACTCGCCGGTGCGGGAGCCGTCGCCTTCGCCCTCGTCGCACCCTGGCAGATCGCCCTCTTTCAGAACCAGGCCTACTTCGGCGGCTGGCCCAACAGCTCCGGCGAACGCCTCGATGGCTACGGCTGGACCGAGACCTTCTCGGCCCTCGTCTCCGGCGACCTCCTCGACGGCACCACCACCCCCATTCTTACCGTCTGCGCACTGCTCGGACTCATCGTCGCCGTCGCACGCTTCCGCCACACAGCCTTCGGCCGCGCCACCATCGTGAGCCTCGTTCTCTCGCTGCTCGGCATGGTCGGCCGCGCACCCCTCTTCGGCCACCCGCCCATCGCACCTGGCGACGGCTTCATCGACCGATTCCTCGGCGGCGGCTGGATCGACCTCTACCCCCTCCACAAGAGCGAGCAGCTCTTCCGCTACCTGTCGCTCCTGCAGTTCCTGCTCATGGTCCTAGCCGCCCTCGGCATCTCCACCGCAGCCCACGCGCTCTACCTCGCCGTCTCCACCCGCCTCGCAGGCGCAGACTTCAAAGAGCGGCTTGCCGCCACCTTCAGCCGCGGCGACCTCACCCTCGTCCACAACGAGACGCCAACCCAGCGCAACATCGCCACCGCGCTCCCCACCATCCTCCTCATCGCAGTCATCGGCTTCACGTTGGTGAAGGCCGGCCCGCAGCTCCGCGGCGCCTTCCGCACCATCGACAAGGCCAAAGCGCTCCATCTCGACCAGTATGACCAGCTCGTCGGCTGGATGCGCGAAACCCCCATCGAAGGTCGCACCCTCGTCGGCCCCAAGACCGGCGTGAAGGGCCACTACCATGGCGGACTCCTCGCCTACACCGGCGACCGCCCCGTCGGCCTCTCCTACGGCGTAGGGCTCCACGACTCGCTCGGCTTCTACTTCCTGATGCACTTCGACCCCACGGCGAAGAACGCCGCCGACCTCTTCGACCTCTACGACTTCCGCTACATGGTCAACGACCCCGGAACGGCCTTCAAGAACCTCGACGAGGGCTCGCCTAAGCGCGAGATCATCCACAAGAACAAAGACTACATCTTCGCCAAACTCCCTGTCTCGGGCCAGTCCGTCGCCATCATGCGTGAGGGGCGGACACTCGCCTCAACGCCCCGCGAGGCACGCGAACAGATCCGCGCCTGGCTCAATGGAAACGGCCCCCGCACCGGCACCACCGTCGTCCTCGATGTCACCAACGACCGCTCCCGCGAGCAGCTCACCACCTCGCCAGGTTCGGTGACCCGCGCCGAGACCTTCTCGCAGACAGCGCCGCCCGCGGGAAAGGTCATCGTCTCCTCCTCCCTCGCCGACCATGTCTCGGCCACCGTCGACCTCGGCGAGCCGGCCCTCATCGTCGCAAAGACCGCCTTCCACCCCTTCTGGACAGCGACACTGGATGGCGCTCCCGTACCTACCAAGTTTGTCTTCCCCGGCTACTTCGCGGTCGAAGCGCCGGCCGGCAAGCACCAGCTCGAGGCCCGCTTCGCCTGGCCCGCAGCGACCAAGGTGCTCATGGCGCTCGCCCCCATCCCGCTCCTCTTCGCCCTCTTCGGCGAGCCCGCAAATGGCCCACACAACGGCGGCCAGAGCGGAGGCGTTCTCGGCGGCGATACGCTCGCAGATCGCCTGCGCCGACGCAGAAAGGAGCGCGGGCCCGTGCCGCCCACCGCCGCCGACAACTCGGTGCTGCCGCCGCCCGTCTAAGCGAGAAAGCGGAGACCGGCCGCGAAGCGCTGCGGCGTGGTCAGCGCCCGGACGAGCCGGCCTCGTTCTGACGCGCAAGCCCGTGCAGCAGGATGTCCACCGCCTCCTGCAGGAAGCCTGCGGTATCCATCTCGTAGCCCAGCGCGATCGCCCCCTCGATGCCGTCCGACAGCACCTTGAGCAGCAGTGCTGCGTGCCGAGAGTCTACGGGCCGGAACTCCCCCGACGCGATGCCCTCCTCCACCATCTCAGCGATGGCAGCGACGAACATCGCATGCGTCGCCCGCACCTTCGCCTGCACAGAGGGCGTGGAGAGCCCCACCTCGCCCAGCACCAGAAGAAAGCGCCGGTGCTGCTCCGACGAAACATACCGCGCCACGATCCCCGCAGCGAGAGCGCCCAGCTTCTCCCGTGCCGGCAGCGGCAATGCACGAATCAACCCGAGCGCCTCGCCGGCTCGCTCAACCTCGTCGTCATGCAGCGCATCGAAGATCGCCTCTTTCGACACGAAGTGCACATAGAGACCGCCCTTCGACAGCCCCGCCGCCTTCGCAATCTCCTCTACGCGCGTGACTGCATAACCGCGCTCGGCAAAGCAGTCGCGCGCCGCCTGCAGGATCTGCGCGCGTCGCTCTTGCGGTGATCGGTGTCGCGTCATGGTCGGGGCTCGTGTCGAAGTCGCGCAAGGCTACCCGCTCGAGCCCGACCTGTCACGCCGGCTGCGTCCGAGTGAAGAGTGCGACAGCCTCCATGTGCGCCGTCCGCGGGAAGGTGTCGAACAGCGTCCAGGAGTGCACGCCGAACCCAGCCTTGGCCAGCAGCATCGCATCCCGTGCCATCGCAGCAGGGTCGCACGACACATAGATGATACGCCGTATCTCCGAGGTCGAAAGCGCAGAAACGATCGTACGCGACAGACCGCCACGCGGCGGATCAACCACCGCAAGCCGGTACTCCGAAATGCGGCTCAGCACCGGCTTCGGAAGCCCCTCGTTCAGGTCCTGCGCAAACATCCGAACCTGCGCCACGCCGCTCTGCCGCAACGAAGCAGCCAGCAGCTTACCGGCATCCGAGGCAGGCCCACTACCCTCCACCGCGTCGACCTCCCAGCCCATGCTCGCAAGCACCACCGAGAAGTTTCCATACCCTGCGTAGAGGTCCAGCGCCCGCGCATCCAT
>CAIQPA010000547.1 GCA_903873545.1 uncultured delta proteobacterium | reverse complement strand
CCTCAGCAGCCATCTCCAACTCGGCGCCCCGCCCGAACTTGTAGTCAGCCGGCTCGCCGAACCCCGCCACCGCAACCGACAGCGGCGGCAGCTCCGCCAACACAGCCAGCAGCCTGTCGGGCTCGGCACGGCAGGGCTCCGTCTCGAACCAGCCATCGTCTCCTACCTCTGCCGAGCAGACGGGCTGCTCGCCACCGCCGCGGGTGAACCAGACGGGCGCGCCGACCGCGGCTTTGCCGCGCGGGAGATAGAGCCGGCCACGCATGAGCCTGCCAGCATCGCGCAGCAGCACCAGGTGCTGGTCGTCGAGCCCCTGCTCCGGCAGCACAAACCGCGTCTTCAGCAGCTGGTAGTCGGGGTGGCTGACCGCGACCTCCACCTGCTCCGTCAGCCCTTCGAACAGGACCATACCATCGGCAACGGTCACCGCCGGTGCGGGCGTCCACCAGGGCGGGAAGCCGGTGCTCCGAACGACCACGCTCGCCCCCTCGATGGCTCCCTTGGCCTCGTTCTCCACACGCCCGCGCAGCTTGCGACCGGGCCTGAGCACAAGGCGCACGCCGGCGGTCGGCACATCGGCACGGAGCTGCACCAAGCCGCTGAGCCCCGGTGCCATCCCCTTCGATTCCGCGACCATGACCGCCTCGCCCTCCGGCAGTCCGGTGAGGATGAAGGAGCCATCGGCCCGCGACACAAAGTCGATCGTTGGCACCCAGAAGAAGGTTCCCTCGGGCCGAACCAACGGGTGGATGTTGTCGAAGGTGCTCTTGCGGACCTCCCAGACCGAACCGGCCTTGTCGCGCACGATCGCATAGACGGCGGCACCTCCAACGGGCACGTCGGCACCGTTGACCACACGGCCAGTGACAGTGCCGCCCTGGCTAAGCTCCACTTTGAGGGCCAAATCCGGCGTGACTGTCAGCTCCTGCTGCCACGGAAGGTAGCCAGGCGCTCGCACAGAGAGTGAGAACATCTCTCCGACTGGCAGGTAGTCGAGCGTCGTGAGGCCCTGCTCCACGCCCTCCGACAGCGCCAGCACATGCATCGCATCCCGCGACACCGTCACCACAGCCATCTCGACGGGTGCGCCCGTGACCTTGTCGACGATGGTCACCGCCACCGGAGGAGCCGGCTCAACCTCGAGCTGCACCTCGACCTCGGAGGCCGACCCCTCTGCCACCGCCGGCACCACCACGCTCTCAAAACCGGTGCCGCCCAGCGCGTCGGTGGCGATGAGCTCCACCGAGCCGACCCGGAGACCGCCGATGGCGAAGAGGCCGGCGCCGTCGGTGAGCGCCTGCTGCTGCGGAAACATGCCGGCCTGACCCGCATGCACGAAGATACCGGCGGCAGGCTGCCCGTCGCGGGTGACGCGCCCCCGAATGATGGAGCCGCCCTGCAGCGTCAGCAGCACTGGCTCCGGCTGACCGAGCAAGGCCGTCTCGAACCCCGGCCCGTAGCCGGCCAGTTCCGCCTGAACGACGACCGTTCCTGCACCGCGCGAGACAACCCGAAACCGACCCTCCGCATCCGTCGTCACGCGCGGAGCGGCCCCGTTCGAGAGCACCGTCACGGTGACGCGCGCGCCCGCTGCCGGTGCACCGTCGGGTAGGAGCACCTGGCCCGTTACCAGCCCTGAACCCTCCGCGATCACCTCGTCACCGCTCCCTGAGCCGTCCGGCAACGCCACCTCGGCGGAGGCTGGCGCGGGGCGCTGCGACTCTTCGATGCGCCACCGGGTAAACCATGCCAGCGCGATACCGAGGATGGCAGACAGGACCGCAACGGCGACGCGGCGGCGGCGTGCGGAGCCGTCGGTGACGGTCACGGTCGCACCAAGTTGGCTGGCCAAACCCAGCCTGCCGCTCTGCCGTCGTCACTCACGCATTCCACCTTGCTTTGCGCCCTCGTGGCAGCGTAACCAAGCGCGCCCGCGACTGACAACCCTTTCGAGCCAGCCATGCCCGTCGACAACCTGCAATCTCTGGTGCTCTCGCGCTTCGGACTCGACGGCGGCGCCATGTTCGGCATCGTTCCCAAGCCCATCTGGGAGCGGAGCAACCCCGCCGACCCGCGCAACCGCATCCGCATGACGGG